>JAZORW010000187.1:0-1354 GCA_045656805.1 Eubacteriales bacterium
GTAGAGTGGAATATATCCTCCCCCGACAGCCCCATGTGCAGTATCTATCTTCTGAAGAAGCCCGAAAACCGTATGGCCTTCACCCTGGAGACCACCTATTTCGGCACCCCCGCAGATCCCTTTACCCCTGAAAAGGGGATAGAGCTGGGCAGATGCTTTGCCCGTACCCTGTTAGAGGAAATGGAACAGTAAGAAAACGCCCTGCGGAATACCGCAGGGCGCTATTTTATTTCATAAATTCCTCTACCGTCCAGGTGTCACGCCACTCAAGATAGGGGGTGCCGTCCTCACGGAAGCGGATGGGCAACCATACGTAGGAAGCCATAGAGGTGTTGCACTCAGAGAATGCGTTGAAGGAGAAGTCCTTAGGCAGGGGCTCTTTCTCGGGGTTGAAGATACGCTCATACAGCTCACCAATATCGGGCATGTGGTAGGAAAGGTCGGTGAGCCAGCGGTCGCCCAGGGCAATGTACAGCCCCTCTACCGTGGGATGACGGAAGACGGAGGAATACTGGGCGCAGAAGGAATCTCTGCGGGTATCGTCTACACAGGGGTCCCCCAGGTCGGTCCATTCCCCGTGAAAGTCGGTGAAGACGTGCATCTCAGAGGGGTTGGGGAAATAGCCCGTGGTGCCGGAGGTGAGCAGGTAATGCTTACCCTGGTGGAAGAAGTGACCGGGTGCCTCACGGGTGAAGGGGGGGAAGGGTCTGTGCAGATGCTCAGTGGCGGTGCCGGGGATCACGCTCGTATAATCCTCGGTCAGCTCCTGACAGATCATCTTGGTGTGGGGATGCTCATAGATGGCGTATGCTTTTCCATCATGCTCCACCAGGTCAAAGTCACCTACGTAGTAGGGGTCACAGGATACGTTATGAAGATAGGTGAAGGGACCGGTGATCTTGTCGGCAATGCAAACGCCGAAGACGGAGGTATTAAAGTCGGCACCCGCACACTTTGCCCACAGAACGAATTTGTCGGTTTTTTCATTGTAGAGAATGTGGGGGCGGTCCATAATGTTGGTGGGGTAGAAGGGGCTGTTGGTATCCTCTTCATCTACCATGATCACGCCACAGTACTTCCAGTTATACAGATCCTGGGAGGCGTACAGATTGACACCGTGGTGCCAGCAACGGTGGTAGGTGCCACTGGCGTGACCCGTGATACCTGTCTTATTTTCACCGTACCAGTAGTAGGTGCCCTTTACGTACAGAATAGAGCCACCGTGTGCCTGGATGGGATTGCCGTCGGTATCAAGCCAGTATTTGCCCGGTCGGAAGGAATTATACATATTTATCTCTCCTGTAAATTGAATGTAAGGGAAAGGGTTACGCCAGCCAGCCTACTACCAATATGG
>JAZORW010000188.1:0-2592 GCA_045656805.1 Eubacteriales bacterium
CGATCCGACTTCATTCCTCTGTAGCCGTCGGTCTTCAGCGTGCTCTCGGTGGAGAGTGTGGAGGAGACGGTGATGCGTGCGTCTCCCGCTATATCATTCGGGTCACGGAGCGGATGCGAGAGCACGGTATGGTCGTTTTCTCTGAGTATCTCTCTGTATTCGTCCATGTGGTGAAGGTAAATATCACGGGGCGTGCAGCCCTTGCTTGCGCATAGGGCGGCGGCAGTACCCACCGCCTGCCCCACCACGGCACAGGTACCCATCACACGGGTAGAACCAAATGCCACGTGGGATACACTGATGGCTCTGCCTGCCAAAAACAGATTTTTTATGTTCTTTGAATATAAGCAACGGTATGGAATTCCATATCCGGGCTTAGCACGACCGTAAGAGGTGGCAGCCTGGGAGGTGGATAGAATGCCACCGGGCACGTGCAGATCCATTTCCCATCCGCCATATGCCACCACGTCAGGAAAGGGGGTAGCCTCCACCAGGTCCTTTTGGTACAGCACGTAATCGCCCAGAAGCCGTCTGGTCTCCCGTCTACCGGGAATAAACCCGACCCAATCCAAGGCAAAATTTTCAGAATTATGTCCCGGCTGATTTTTGATATGATCCCAAATGCCGTATAGTGTCTTCAGAAGCTCGTCACGGATGGTTTCTGAGTCCTGAATGGGGTCTAATTTACCGCTTAACTCGATCCACCAGTATCCGGAGGTGATCTGAGAATGATTACGGTTTGCCAGGTCTGCCTCGGTATAGGTGTATGCCCAATCAGGCTTTACAAAGGGTACGGGATGCCCCATATCCTTAGCTGTAAACATCAGTGAATTTCCCATCAACTGGTCATCTGCTACCTGAGGTGCCAGACTCTCGCCATAGGTAGCACTGCTCTCACGCCCCTGCATATATTCCGCCCCTGCGTCATACCCCACGAAGCCGTCTCCCGTGGCGTCTACGAAGAAAGACGCGGTAAAGGTATATTCACGCTCAGTGGTAGACTGATATCCACTAACCGACGTAATTCTCCCATCCTGCACCTCCACCCCTTGAATTCTGGTGTTTAAGTACAGGTCAAGATTTGGCTCTCTTCTGCAGAAGTCCCAGAACACTGCGTCCTGCACGCAGTAGGAATGCTGTGGATTTTGCAGACGGTTTATCAGCAAAACCTCTTCAATAATACCCGTTTCTCTGGCATCCTGGATAGAGCCGTGTCTATCTGCACCGCAGATGTGCATACGGATCTCGCTGCTGGCGTTTCCGCCCAGGACCCCTCTGTCCTGAACCAGGGCAACCTTTACGCCTCCTCTGGCAGCAGCCACTGCTGCACACATACCGGAAACACCGCCACCCACAACTACCACGTCATACTTTTTGCATTCCATTGTCCGCCTCCTTAAAAGCATCTCTTGAAAAAATTGCCGTTTTATGATATAATCGTGTCATCACACGGAGGTGAAAAATGACACTTGCGGAAAACATTCTCTCATACGTTGAATATCTGAACGGCCCCGTAGGGCTTCAGGTTTCTTTATGCCAGATCCACGATAGCTACGCACCCTACCTGCATCTGCTGTACCCCTATAACCGGCACACCAATCCCTATTGCATCACCATTAAGGGGCATGGCGCCACCAATCGGTGCATTATCTGTCAAAGGGAGCTGCTCGCAACTGCTTCCACCCCCTTCGACACCGTCTGCTGGGCAGGGGTCGGTAAGCGTATCTACCCTATTTGCGTAGAGGGATCACCCCTTGGATTTATCAGCGTGTCAGGATACCTGCCGGAGCAGGAGCATCGGGACTATATCACAGCGGTTTCCCAGTCGTGCGGCATAAAGGAAGAGGATGTGTATAAGGCACGAAGATCCTTAAGCCCCGATAGACAAAGCACTGAATTCCTTGATACTCTCATATATCCGCTACTGCATATGTTGACCCTGCTTTATAAGGAACAGCCGCAAAGCCTCCCTATGGGAAAGGCGGGTGTGTCATACTGTTCTATTATCGACTATATCGCAGGTCATCTGGGCGACACGTTAACGCTGAGTGAATTGTCAAGAGAGTTGGGGTATTCTGAATCCCACATACGTCATCTTTTCCGCAAATACAGTGGACAAACCTTAACGAAATACGTCAACTCCATGAGGGTACGCCGTGCCAAGGAACTGCTGACATCCACGCAAATGTCTGTCACGGAGATAGCCGACGCAGTAGGGTATCCGGACCCAAACTATTTCTCCTCTGTCTTCCGCATCCACACCGGATGCTCCCCCAGGGACTACCGTCGCTCAAATCAGTAATTTCTGATTTTATTATACCGGTTTTCTTCAAATCCCGCCATAAAATTTTGCTATATTATCTTTGAATAACGGCACTTTTTTAAGAAAAAGCCATGAGATTCACATAGAAACAACTAAAGAAAATGAATTTCTTACCTCTTTTTTCTACAAACTTTTGCTCTTTTGCAGTTGACTTTATTCATACATTTTGTTAAAATGTATATACAAGACAAAAAGTTCTTTGTGACTGACGGAAAATAGTGGGTCACCACTGTGGAGCAAAGAACCATTCTATGCCGACCGTCTGGGCA
>JAZORW010000189.1:0-4333 GCA_045656805.1 Eubacteriales bacterium
AAAGATCATTTCTCTAACCGCCACGCCTCCCTACGATTCCGAGGGCTCTGAATGGAGCCGTTACCAGAGCATCTGCGGCGAAATTGACGAGGAGATATTCGTGCCTGAGCTGGTGGGACAACATACTCTATGCCCTCACCAGGACTACGTTTACTTCAATTACCCCTCTAAGGCTGAGACCGCTAGCCTACATGAATATAAGGAACACGTGGTGCTTGCCCTGGAAGAACTGGAGCAGCTAGAGCTGTTTGCCCGCGTATGCGAATCCCTTCATGCAGAACGCAACTACTCTACCCTGTTTTCCAACGTTAAGGCATATATCGCCCTGGCTGTCCTACTGAAACATTTCGGCTATAAAATTCAGAAGAAGCTTATTCGAGAGCTGACTGCCAAGCGTGACCTTCCTGCTTTTAAAATGCATTATGCCGAAACCGCCCTACAATTTCTCCTGCAAGGAGATATACTTCAAGAAGCGGAAAAAAATGCTATTATCAAAGTTTTAAAGGCTCATTCTGTCTACGAGAAGAAAAAAGCAACCCTGGTACTGAATGAACGTCAAAAAAGAGCTTTGGTCTCCTCTGTAGGGAAACTCGAAAGTATACGCCGCATTGCCGAAGCCGAACACGCAAGCCTCGGTGACGAGCTGCGTATGCTCATACTCACCGACTATATCAAAAAAGAAAGCCTAGCAAAGGTCGCATCCACTGAGGAATTTAACTCTGTCAATATTGTTAGCATCTTTGAAACCCTAAGACGCTCTGGAATATCGGCAAATATCGGTGTGCTTTCTGGCACCTTAGTAATTCTCCCGAAATCAATAGACCTCTCTACCACAAAGCATAAGAAAGAGGACATCCCCGGGACAGATTACTGTGCCGTAGAAATTTCCGGTGCCACCCACAACAGCGTAAACTTTGTGGGGAAGCTGTTTGAGGCGGGAAAAATACAGATTCTCGTTGGCACTAAATCCCTCTTGGGTGAGGGATGGGATTCCCCCTGCATCAATTCTCTCATTTTGGCAAGCTTCGTTGGCAGCTATGTACTCTCTAACCAAATGAGAGGCCGTGCTATCCGCATTGACAAAAATAACCCAGACAAAACCGCTAACATTTGGCATTTGGTAACGGTAGAGCCTGATCATCTGTATGAGAGTAAGCTACTTAAGAAGGCATCTCTCTATTTGCATCAAGACCATAGCGAGCTTCATTCCTATGATTATGAAACCCTTTTGCGGCGTTTTGATTCTTTCATGGGTCCTAATTACACTACCTCTACCATTGAAAGCGGTATTGAGAGAATCACTCTCATTCATCCCCCGTTTGACAAGGAATCCGTAGAAAAAATCAACGCTGGAATGCTGACACTCTCCTCCAATAGAGCATTTGTAAAAGAAAGCTGGCAATCCGAGGTGGCAGACGGCCACTTTGCCGTAAACGTTGAAACAGAAGCACCGCAAAAAAACAGGGTACCCGTATTCACATTCTGGAATGTAGCGCTTTATATCTTGCTGGGTGTGCTGGACATTGCTCTAATAACCCCTGCCTATGTCTCATTTACCGCTGAAAACATCGGAGGCGTTTTCCTGTCCATTGCCCTTATGGCTGCTATGACCTGTCCCCTATATGTCGGTTTCAAACGGCTTATTCTCCATTCCAACCCTGCAAGATCCTTTAAAGCCCTTGGAACTGCCGTCTATGAAACCCTGCGCCGGCATGGCCTAATATCTCAGTCTGCAAAGGTGGAAACCTCTCAGCAAAAGGATATGCTGTGGGTGACGCTATCCCTACGCAATGCCTCAATTCATGACCAAAACGTATTTAACACAGCCATGGCAGAAATGCTCTCTCCCATTGAAAATCCCCGTTACGTTCTGATCGCTAAAAATCTGATTGGGAAATTGAATTATCGTCTTTCCTTCGCATGCCCCACCGTCATCGGCAAAAAGAAGGAATTCGTTACTACGCTGGCAGAAAATCTAAGGGCTTCTACCGGTAGATTCCAGCCTGTATACACCCACCGCGAAGAAGGAAGAAAGCTCATTCTCAAATGCAGAAAATACTCTTATATTACCTTTAACACCAAGGAAATGGGCAGAAAATACAAGGTTTCTCACTGGGAATAATTTTATCCAACAAAAAACGGCAAGCATCTGCTTGCCGTTTTTTAAATTCATATCTTCTTTTTCGTAACAGACAGGCACATAGACAGTGCTAAAAGACAAAGGGCGGGATAATAGGTACCCATACAGGCATGGTCCGTCCAGCTCCACTTGCCGCCGAAACGGTCAAGAACCAACATCAAGTCAGAGAAGAAAAACAGAATGCTGGCAAGTGCGATCGTACCTGTCACCAACTGTCTGTGACGTATGAAGTTCCCCATTGCTTTTCCCACCATAGTGGAAATAATCAGGGCATACAGAACGCATACCAGCCGTAAAACAGGTGGGTCAAAATTCAGAACCGGCAGAATAGAAAGGATAAGAGCCGAGGGGACGAATATCACGCCGCCGGCAATACCGTCAATGATATGCAGCCAACTAATATAGCAATAGGCAACCGTAAAAGCAACGTGTCCCAGAGCAAAAGCCCCGGCTCCCAGCACAAAATCATATCCAATCAGCACGTCCCCGAGGAACGCCAGAAGCAAGCCCACCGCCATCCAGATGTAAAAACGCCGATTCTCAGCCTTTTTACCGATTGCACACCCCAGATTGATCAGCCCCAAGATAGCAAACAGACCGCTGCAGATGCATTTTAGGGTAAAATCAAAGGCTCTTAACTGATAAAAATAATTTAGAACGCAAATAGCAGCTATTACAGTTAAATTAACAGCTAAAAGCCAGTTTCCAAAACGCTTCATACTCTTTTTTTATTTCCATTCCTTAGTCAACAAGATTTGCAATCTTTTGGTAAATAGATTCTAGTTCTTTTGCCGTCATGAGTTTGGGCACGGGATAGAGGGGATTTGCCTCCTTTTCAGCATGCTTTGCCAGAAGGGGAATATCATCTGCCTGTATGCCGGACAGCCCAGCGGGAATATTCATTGTGCGGTTAAGATCCCGAATGGCCTGAATGAATTTTTCCGCTCCCGCCTGATCCGAATCCGTCGCCGCGCTCACACCGGCGGCAACAGCCAGCCTGTGCAGCTTCCGATATGCACATTTGCCATAGCTCTCCAGCACGTAGGGCATTACGACCGCATTCGCCAATCCGTGTGGGGTTCCATACCTTCCACCAAGAGAATGAGCCACCGCATGAATATATCCAACGTAGGATTTAGAGAAGGCTACACCTGCCTGATAGGCGGCGTGTAGCATATTTTCTCTTGCAACACGGTTGCTTCCGTCCAGATAAGCCGATTGAATATTTGCAAAAATCAGCTTTGTTGCGGACAGGGCAAGAGCACGTGTTTGTCTGCTGGTAGATCTACCAATATACGCCTCTACCGCATGGGTCAGAGCATCCATTCCTGTGGTAGCAGTGAGCTGGGGGGGAAGGGTGTAGGTTAGCTCAGGATCCAACACTGCATAGTTAGGAATCAAGGGAAAGCTCATAAGTGCGTATTTATGACTTGCCCTTTCATCAGTGATCACAGCTGCCAGGGTGGTTTCGCTCCCCGTGCCCGCCGTAGTGGGAATAGCAATTAAGGTAGGTATTTTACGTAGCACCCGCAGAATGCCCCCCATCTGCCCTACCTGCCGCTTCGGATATGCAATTCTTGCTCCAACTGCCTTCGCACAATCCATGGCTGAACCGCCACCGATAGCAATGAGAGCTTTACATCCGTTTTCACGGTAAAGGGCAACTGCCGCCTCCACGTTTGCTACCGTAGGATTCGGCTGGGTCTTATCATAGATGGTATAGGAAACCCCGTTTTCCTTTAGCACCGCCTCGAGAGGTACCACCAGTCCATTCTTTATTATGCCTGCGTCGGTGACGATTAATACAGCATCTGCCCCCTCCGCTTTGCAAACCTGACCTAGCTCCCTACAGGAAGGCACGATCTTAGGCTCACGATATGGCAGAATAGGCAACAATGAACGAAAGGAAAGCTGAAAAAGTCTGCAGCCGATTTTCTTTAGAATAAACATTTTTTGCTCCGCTTCTCAGTTATAGCTATATTGTACCACGGATCATACAGACATACAATTGATAAGCAGTTAAATCTTTAAAGAAGGCTCCTGCTATATTGCAGGAGCCAAGCATATGCTTCCTTATTTCTTATGCTGTGCAAAGGCTGCGTAGAAGCTGACCAGTGATGCGCTTAACAGTCCCCCTCCAATTATATCAGAGATCCAATGGACCCCGGAAAGCAGTCTGCCTACAACCATAAA
>JAZORW010000190.1:0-21204 GCA_045656805.1 Eubacteriales bacterium
AACCCCATTCCCGTAAAGGCTGCCATGGCTGCTATGGGATACGGCGAAAACGTGCTGAGACTTCCCCTGACCCCCATGAGCCAGGATAAGTATGAGAAGATGCTAAATCTGATGAGAGAGGCAGGAATTTCCCTATGATGCGTGTGTTGGTACACGGCGCCTGCGGCAAGATGGGCAGACAGGTCATCCGTGAGGTGGAGGAGAATGGCTCTCTTACCCTTCTATGTGGCGTAGATGCCATGGCAAAGGGTGATGAGAATTTCCCCTGTTACACCTCCTTCGACCAGGTACCCGAGACACCGGACGTAATCATTGATTTCTCCTACCATACTCTGATTGAAGGTGTGCTGTCCTATGCGGAAAAGGTGGGCTGTGCCGTGGTAATCGCCACCACTGGCTTTACCCCTGAGGAAATTGCCCGCATTCAGAGCGGAGCCGTAAAAGTACCTGTGTTCTATAGTGCAAATATGTCCGTGGGCATCGCCCTGCTGGTGGATTTTGCAAAGCGGGCTGCCGCCGCATTCCCCGATGCGGACATCGAGATCGTAGAGGCACATCATAACCGTAAGGTAGACGCCCCCAGCGGTACAGCCCTGATGCTGGCTGACGGTATCCGCCAGGCAAGACCTAAGGCAAAGTACGTCACCGGACGCTCCGGCGAGGGGAAGCGTACCCCCGACGAGATCGGCATTCACGCCCTGCGTATGGCAAACATCGTGGGTGAGCATGCTGTATACGTGACCACCGCTACCCAGCAGCTGTGCCTGAAGCATACGGCCTATGACCGTGCCCTCTTTGCACAGGGGGCTGTTACCGCCGCCATCTTTATGGTGGGTAAGGATACGGGTCTCTATTCCATGTACGACATGCTGTACCAGTGAGGTATCAAGTGAAACAAATGACGACAGAGCTTGTCCACAGTAACCTGTCTGTTCAGGGGGATCACCTTCTGTTCACAGGGTATGATACGGTGGAGCTGTGTGAAAAATACGGCACCCCCTTGATGCTGCTGGACGAGGGACGCATCCGTGCCAGAATGGCAGAATATCGGGATGCAATGCGTGACGCCTTTGGCGAGGGGTCCTTCCCCCTGTATGCCTCTAAGGCTCTTTCCTGCCGTGCGGTGTATACCCTGGCAAAGCAGGAGGGCATTGGCTGCGATATCGTGTCGGTAGGTGAGCTGTATACCGCCCACGCGGCAGGCTTCCCCCTGTCCCGTGCCTTCTTCCACGGCAATGCAAAGAGTGACAGCGATATCTCTTATGCTATGGACTGTGGCATTGGCTATTTCGTGGTAGATACCCAGGACGAGCTGACCGCCATTGATAAATTGGCAGGCATGCGTGGCATGCGACAGGACATCCTCCTTCGCCTTTCCCCCGGTATTGACCCCCATACCCATAAGGCAATTTCCACGGGTAGCGTAGACAGTAAATTCGGCACCGCTATTGAAACGGGACAGGCACTGTCCCTGACAGAGATGGCGCTGGGCTGTGAGAATATTTCTCTGTGCGGCTTCCATTGCCATATTGGATCTCAGATTTTTGAAATTCAGCCCTTCCTCGATGCCTCTGACCGTATGCTGGACTTTATAGAGCAGGTCAAGGAGGAGCTGGGATACCAGCCCCGGTATCTGAATCTGGGTGGCGGTCTGGGTGTGAAATACACTAACGATCAGACAATGCCCGACTACGCAGGGTGCGTGCATGCCATCGCAGCCCACGTAAAGGAAGAGTGTATGGCACGTGGCATTTCTATGCCAAACGTGCTGATGGAGCCCGGACGTAGCCTGGTGGCTGACAGTGGCATGACCCTGTACACCGTGGGTAGCATTAAAGAGATTACGGGATATAAGAATTACGTGGCAGTAGACGGTGGTATGACCGATAACCCCAGATACGCCTTGTATCAGGCACCCTACACCCTCTATACCGCCAACCGTATGGGTCAGGTGGCAGACTACGAATGCACCGTGGCTGGTAGATGCTGTGAGAGCGGCGACCTGATTCAGGAGGGCGTGACCCTGCCCAAACCCCAGCGGGGGGACATCATAGCAGTGGCTGTCACAGGGGCGTATAACTACTCCATGGCATCTAACTATAACCGTGTTCCCCGTCCCCAGGTGCTTCTCCTGGGCGACAGTGTGCGTACCATCATTCAGCGGGAGACCCCCCGTGACGTGGCACGTCTGGATCTGGACATTGAATAAAAAGAAAAAGAGCGTGATTGCCCGGTGCAATCACGCTTTCTTTTTACTCCTCGAGCGTGGAGACGGGGGTTACCACAGGCTTCCCTTCTCTATCTAATAGAGGAGTGAGGCCTCCACTGTACCCGCTGCTTACAAACAGGTAGTTGACCCCGGTGGTCTTGTCCACCCAAACCTGGATGGAATCCATATTTTGAGACTCTGTCTTTATAAACCGCTTTTCCTTTTTTGCCATAGCTGTCACCCTCCTTTTTTCATAGTATACCATAAAGGACAGCCAAAAGCAAGTGGAGAAGAAAAATGGGGGAAAGCCCCTACGGGGCTTGTGTTTTTCGAAAAACCGTGATAGAATAAGAACGTAAAAATCGCTTCGAAGGGAAGAGAGTAGATGTACCGCTACGAAACACATTGTCATACCAGCCCCGTCAGTCGCTGTGGCAGAGCCACTGTGAGAGAGACCCTGGAGTATTACCGTGACCTGGGATACGATGGGGTGTTTATCACCAACCATTTCCTTGACGGGAACGTAAATATTGATAAGTCCCGCCCCTTTGAGGAGCGTCTGAATTTCTTCTTCTCCGATTATGAGGCGGCGAAGGAAATGGAGGCTGAGCTGGGCATCCGTGTCTTCTTCGGCGTAGAGATGGCGATCCTGGGCACTGACTTCCTGGTATACGGTCTGGATAAGGCATGGTATTCCCAGCACCCTGAAATTCTGGACATGAGAATGCAGGATAGACTGAAGTTCCTTATGGAATGCGGCGCCCTGGTCATTCACGCCCATCCCTTCCGTGAGGCGGCGCATATTGACTGCATCCGCCTGTATCCCAGGGGCATCCACGGGGTAGAGACCATCAACGCCTCCCGCATCGACTTTGAAAATCACATGGCAGAGGTATACGCCAGAGAGTACGGCTTTGGGTCCTTTGCAGGCAGTGATAACCACGATGGCCCCCGCCAGACCCACCTGGCAGGTATGAGTGCCAAGACCCCCATCGCAGACGAGCAGGATTTCATCCGCCGCTACCATGCAGGAGAGCTGGAGCTCTTCGTGCTGGATGCCTAAGTAACCATAAGGGCTATGCCAAGGTCGGCATAGCCCTTTTCTTTTTTGAAAACCTTTATGGCATTAAACTCTCCATTTGTGAGAGCATATTTTCCAAAAAAATGCCGTAGCCGCGGGTGGGGTCACCGATGAGGACGTGGGTGACGGCTCCCACCAGCCTTCCGTCCCGGAGGACGGGACTGCCCGACACCAGTGTGGTCAAGTAGGGACAACAAATTTTAAGTAAATTTATAAAATGACAGCTCCGGATTGATATTATGAAAAAGTTAGTTTATAATGCTCATATATAAATTATATGTAATCAGGAGAAAAACACAAAAAACGAACCAAGAAGGAGGTCTGTCTTGTGGGTGCTGCACTTTCACAACTGATGATTCTTTTCGCATTTATTTTTTGCGGATTTATCATAGGAAAAATAAAGCATATTTCAAAAGAAAAAAGCGGTATTCTGTCTCTTCTTTTGGTCAACGTCTTTCTCCCTGCTAAGGTTTTTCTGAATTTTTCGAAGCAATGCACGCTGTCATACTTTACGGAAAGCTACCCGACCTTGTTTGTTTCGGTGGCAATTCTGCTTTTGCTTGTTTTTCTTTCGTGGCTAATATCAAAGTCTCTTACAAAGCAGCCGTACGAGCGCAAGGTGTACCGATATTCCTTCGCGATCTCAAATTACGCGTATCTCGGCTATGTGTTTGTAGAAAATACCCTCGGTGCGGCGGCATTGACCGATATGATACTTTTCTGCATTCCGTTTGCGTTTTATACATACACGTTCGGATATTCACTTCTAAGCAACAAGCCGAAATCGTGGAAAAATATGCTGACTCCTATGACAGTTGCCATTGCTCTCGGCATGGTGTTCGGCATTTGCTCCATTCCACTCCCGTCTGTTTTAACGAGAACACTCGAACTTGCTTCGGGCTGTGTTGGACCGTTGAGCATGACCGTGACGGGACTTGTAATTTCAGCTTTTTCATTAAAGGAGCTCTTGCCCGATATCAAAACGGTAAGCTTTTCTTTGATTCGCCTGATTGCAATTCCTGCCTTTTTGCTTGGTGCTTGCTTCCTTTTTGAGCTGGTCCTTCCGTTGCCGCGTGCGGTGTATCCCGCAGCCGTCATAATGGGATGTATGCCTTGCGGACTTAATACAATCGTTTTTCCGTCGATGGTTGGTGAGGATTGCAGAATGGGGGCAAAATTCGTATTACTTTCCCACGTGCTGTGCCTTGCCACTATTCCGCTTTGGATGCAAATCGTTACATAAGGAGCAGAGATGTCTGTAAAACAAGATTTGAAAATTTTGTCGGTCGGGAATAGCTTTGCGGTGGATACGACCGAATACGTACCGAGGATGGCCCTGAACCTGGGATTCAAGGCGGTTCACATAGGAACACTTTATATCGGAGGATGCTCGATCAGGCGTCACTATGAGAACGCACAGTCCAATGCGGCAGCATATACCTACTACGTCAATAACGGCGACGAATGGCGTGAGAGTCTGAACGTAAGCATTGAGGACGCTATTAAAAGCGAGGAATGGGATTTTATATCCATTCAGCACGGAACGGGCGACGGAAGCAGATATACGTCTGAGGAATTCTATCAGAAGCTTGCCTTGCTTGTTGCATATATCCGCCAAAAGGCATCTCCAAAGACCAGAATTGCGTTTAATATGGCGTGGGTGATGGAGCCCGACGGCACGCACCCCGAAATTCGCTCCTATCACGGAGACCAGCTTCGCATGTATGAAAATCTTACGAGGGTCACAGAGAGCGTTGTGATGCCTACGAAAGGATTAGACGTCATTTCCCCTGTGGGTACTGCGATTCAAAACGCACGTGCAACGGGGCAGCTTGGCAACCTGTGCCGCGACGGGTTCCATTTGAGCAAGGTGCACGGACGGTATATTGCCGCGCTGACCTTTTTAGGAACGCTTACGCAGGAAAATCTTGATGAGGTCAGCTTTGCTCCCGAGGGGATTTGCGATGAGGAACGCAAGCTGGCAATCGAATGTGCCAAAAAGGCGATTGAAAACCCATTCAAGATCACCTGATACCAAAACGGCACCGTTCCAGAAGGATGCGGGTGCTGTCACACAGGGCGTACACCTGTGCCCAAAATGGACCCCTGAACGTACAAAATACCGTTGTCCCTTATTGAACACACCTGTGGTGAATGTTCCGTCGGGGACAACTTTTATTCAATTGTGGATTTTTAGCACGGCACCGACGAGCTTTCCGTCAGGTCAGTTCGCGGGGCAGGGCTGCAAGCATATTTTCCAAAAAAATGCCGTAGCCGCGGGTGGGGTCACCGATGAGGACGTGGGTGACGGCTCCCACCAGCTTTCCGTCCTGGAGGATGGGACTGCCGGACATACCCTGCACGATGCCCCCGGTCTGGCACAAAAGCTCGGGATCTGTGACGTGGACGGAGAAGCATTTTGTGCCCTTGTTCTCGTGATGCACGTCGGCCAGCTCTACCTTGTATTCCCTGATCTGTCCGTCAGAGAGGGAGCAGCGAAGCAGGGCGTCCCCCGCATGCACCTCTCGCCTGTATCCCACGGGAAGGGGCTCTCCCAGGACGGAGGGAATGGGAGAGAGTACACCGAAGATGCCCCGGTCACAATTCAGTAGCAGAGTGCCTATCTTACGGTTGCTGAGGCTGCCCTTGAGCTCCCCCGGAGTGCCTTCTTTACCGGGCACAACGCTGTTGATCTCTGCCTCCACAACAGCCCCGCGGCTCAGGGGCAGAAGCTCGCCTGACTCCCCATCACAGATGCCGTGTCCCAGTCCGCCGAACACGCCGCTTTCAGGCTGAACGAAGGTTAGGGTGCCAATGCCGGCGGCAGTGTCACGCACCCACAGCCCCGCCCGATATTTGCCCGTGGCGTCCTGCACGGGGGTGGGGGCGGTGGTTCTGTCTTCCGTGCCCCCTCGGTACAGAACGGAGATGGATCTACCGTCGCAACCTTCAATGGCCTTGACCACGTCCTCCACGGTGCGGACCTCCACGCCGTCCAGCTGTATTATACGGTCCTTTTTCTCCAGCCCCGCCAGGGCGGCAGGACAGGTTGTATCCGAAATGCCTACGATCTGTACCCCTTCACAAAACAGACGCACCCCAAAGGTGCATCCCCCCACGTGAAGGGTGGTTTCTTCTGCCTTTTGGTCATTCCCCCACTGAAAGATCTGCCCCAGGCGAGTACGGATCTCCCCCTGCATAACGGGCAGACTACCCTTGGCATAGGCGGGCAGAGGTGTGAGCAGGACCGAAATGAAAAGAATACAGAGCAGGACAAAAGAAATTCTTTTTTGATTTGCGATTTTCATGGCATGCGCTCCTTTTGTTTTCACCCATTAATTTCTCCCATTCGGGATAAAATATAAGAGCCATTGCATACCAAAATGAAAAAGTCAACTTTTGAAAAAGCGTCTTAACTTAAAAGAGAAAAGGAACCGCACGACCGTGTGCGGTTCCCTTTTTATGGGATCTTTTGTTTTTATTGTTCGGAGAACAGGGGTAGCTGCTTTAGCCAGTAGAACGCCAGTGCCACAGGGTCCTCCCCGTATCCGGCGCAGAGATCCACACTGGGTGCGGTGTAATAGGGCAGGGAGAAAACCAGACGGGTGGATCTTTCCTGCTCCTCCTTTTTCAGCACCAGTCCAAAGCACTGGGAAACGCTGAGTATTTCCGGGAGACTACGGGCGAAATAGCCTTCCTCCGAAAGTCCCGAGGCAGAAACGACAATGTCTACGTGATCGCCCTGATCCTGATAGCTTACGTGGGGGCGTACCCTGTCCAGGCATAGTAGCTTCAGGCATAGAGCAAAGATGTAGGCAAAGGGTGCCTCGCTGATAGATACACGGCACTTAGCCGACAGTAGGTTAGGTGCGAAGGAGATCTCCTGAAAGATCTCACGGCGACAGTGCAGGGCAAGACCCTGCCAGAGGGTGCGGAAGGAAACCACCGTGGCGTGTTCCGAAAAGGCACCCAGATAAGCGTCGTTTAAGGGTGCAAACAGATCCTGCTTCTTTTTCATTTGCCCTCCATCAGCCTCTGACCGCTGAGACCGTCAAAATCCTTGGTGTAAGACAGGCGGGAGAACAGGTGAGCAGAGCGGAGAATGATCTGGGTGTAGTACAGCTGTTCAATGTAGGAGGAGGTAATAGATGCCTTCAGGTCTTCATCCTCCAGGGGCGTCAGGGTCTTCGCCATGCCGTAAATGAAGTAGAAGCCGTCCTCGGTTTCAATGATATCGCTGACCTGCCCCACGCCGGTTTCGAAGATGGCGTCGCACAGCTCCTCGGAATAGGAGTCGTTTGCAGCGTTTCTGCCCAGCCAAATACCGTTTTCGATCTGCTCGTCTGTGGCAAAGGAGCCGATGCCGGAGTAGGACCAGCAGAACACCTCGGTGATCAGCTTACTATAGTTGCCTGAATACAGGACAGCCTTAGAGCGTAGAGTCTCAATGCGGTCAAGGGCGAAGGCACGTGCCTCCTCAAAGGAGCTGCCAACGCCTGCGGCGGTGTAGGGAATGAACACACGGTTGAAGTGGGCACAGTCGTCGCTTAGAAGGAACTGCTCCAGCTCCTCGTCTGTCACGGTCAGCTTCCCTTCTCCACCGTAGACAGCCAGGTAGTCGTACAGACGGGTCAGGCAGGCGGAATACTGGTAGAGCAGACGGCGGACGGCGTCGGTGCAGTAGGTGTCCTTCAGCAGCTGCTTATAGGCTTCCACCGAGCCACAGCCGTTTACACGGGTGTTACCGACGTAACCGCCGTCGATGTCTGCCTTAATATACTCGTTGACCATCTCGAGAATATCCTCACCGTTGGGATCAATGCCCCAGGCGGTGCATACGTCGAATACGGCGTAAATGTCGCAGATGTCCTGCATCAGCGATTGGGCAGCAGCATCCCACAGGGCATCTGCCCCCTCACCCTGCCATAGGGTGTGGTCACCGCCGTCAAAGGTGCTGATCTGGGTCATAAACAAATAGCGGATCAGCTCGTATTTGATCTCGTGCGCCTCGGTTTCTGCGATTACCGTTCTCTCCAGACGGGAGGATTTGATAGGTGCGTAGTAGCCGTCGCCCCCACAGCTGAAAAGAGAAAGCATCAGGGAGAAGACCAGAGTGAAAAGGAATAGGGAACGAAGAAGGTTTCTTTTCATCACAGTGTTCCTCAGTTTTTTATTTACCCTTTATCATACCAACAAATTGTGAAAGATATGTGAATAAACTGCAGGGCGGGAGGAAAAGCACCCAAGCGATAAAAAACTGTTTACAAGCGCAACTTTTTGTAGTAATATATATATGAAAAATTATAAATAAGCGAGGAATCAAAAATGGCAAACTATAATCGCATCCTCCTGAAGCTGTCCGGTGAGGCACTGGCTGTAGGGGGAGACGGACTGTACAATGACGCATTCCTTGAAGAGGTGGCTACCGCTATTAAGCGCTGCACAGATGCCGGCATCAGTGTGGCTGTTATGGTAGGGGCAGGCAACATCTGGCGCGGCAGACAGGGCGGCGACATGGATCGGCAGACGGCTGACTCCATGGGCATGCTGGCTACCTGCATTAACGCCCTGATGCTGAAGGACACCTTCTGTCGGGCAGGCATGGATGCCTGCGTGCTGACAGCAGTGGAAATGAACGCCTTTGCCGAGGCATACACCGTTGACCGTGCCAAGGCATATCTGGACGCCGGTAAGGTTGTGGTGCTGGGTGCCGGTATTGGCCACGCCTACTTCTCCACCGATACCGCCGCCGCCCTCCGTGCGGCAGAGATCGGGGCAGACGTGATGCTGATGGCAAAGAATATCGACGGCGTTTACACCGACGATCCTAAGACCAATCCCGAGGCAAAGAAGCTGGATACCATTTCCTGCCGTGAGATCCTTCGTGACGGTCTGCGTTGCATTGACTCCACCGCAGCCGCCCTGTGCATGGATGCACATATTCCCGTTCTGGTCTTTGGCCTGGATAAGGCAGAGAACATATACCGTGCCGCCACAGGTGAGAACCTGGGCACCGTGATCACCGATCGCTAAAAAAGAGTTTAGGAAAGAGGAGATAGATATGAAACTCGATACCAAGAAATTTGAAGAAAAAATGCAGAAATCCGTGGCTAGCTTTGCCGATGACCTTGCCACCCTCCGTGCAGGTAAGGCAAACCCCGAGGTGCTTAGCCGTGTAGAGTTCGAATACTACGGCTCTCCCACGCCTCTGCTGACCATGGCAAACGTTTCCGTGTCTGATGCACGCACCTTGGTGGTTACCCCCTATGATAAGTCCACCCTGAAGGCAATGGAAAAGGCAATCATGACCTCCGACGTGGGCATTCATCCCCAGAACGACGGTACCGTGATCCGCCTGACCTTCCCCCCTCTGAACGAGGAGCGCCGCCGCGAGATGACTAAGCAGGTTGCCGCTAAGGGCGAGAATGCGAAGGTTGCCATCCGTAACATCCGCCGTGATGCCAACGATGCTGTGAAGAATGCAAAGAAGAACAGCGAGATGACCGAGGATGAGGCAAAGACCTCTGATAAGGAGATCCAGGATCTGACCGATAAGTACATCCGTCAGGTAGAGAGCATCACCGATAACAAGAACAAGGAGATCATGACGATCTAACGGGAGGAACATGGGCTTCTTTCACAAAACCAAGGGGCCTGTCCTGTGCGAGGGCAGGCTCTCCCATATTGCTTTCATAATGGACGGCAACGGGCGCTGGGCGCGCCGTCGGGGTTTGCCCAGAAAGGCAGGACACTTCGAGGGGGCCAAAAACATGCGTCGCATTGTCCGTGCCTGCCAGGCAAGAGGCATTGCCACCGTTACCCTGTACGCCTTTTCCACTGAAAACTGGAAAAGACCCAAGGAAGAGGTGGATGCCATCATGGAGCTGTTTTCCGCCTACCTTGAGGAGGCGTGGCGGGATCGGGAAACCAACCGTGTCCACGTGCGTGTGCTGGGGGATATCTCTGTATTTTCCCAGGCACAGCAGGAGGAGGTCCGCCGCCTGGATGAGGGAACACGGCAGTATACGGACACCCTGAATATCGCCCTGAACTACGGCGGTAGACAGGAGATCCTGTACGCAGTAAACACCGCCCTGGCAGAGGGGCTCACTCACCTTGAGGAGGAGGATATTTCCGCCAGGCTGTATTCTGCCCCCTCGCCTGACCCTGACCTGATCGTGCGCACCAGCGGTGAATACCGCACCTCCAACTTCCTTTTGTGGCAGTCGGCGTATGCAGAGTATGCCTTTACCAAGACCCCTTGGCCTGCCTTTAGCGAAAAGGAGCTGGACCAGATCCTCTCTGACTATATGAATCGCCACCGTCGCTACGGTGGTCTGTAAGAGGTGTTCTTATGTTACAACGCATTGTGACCGCCACCGTTTTGATGGCTATTTTATTACCTGTCCTGATCTTTTCATGGCAGGTTCCCTTTTTAATTCCCGCCCTGGTGGGGCTGATGTCCCTGTGTGCAGTTTGGGAGCTGTTTAAGTGCCTGGGCTGTGACAAGGATCTTCTGATGCTGATCCCCTCCTGTCTTGTCTGCCTGGGTCTGCCCTTCGGCACCCTGTGGGCTGACAGCCTGACGGGATACGTTACCCTGTGCCTGGGCGTGACCTTCCTGTTTTTGCTCTACGGCTATACCGTGGCGGTGTTCCGCCGTGGTAGGATGCAGTTTGCCTCTTTGGCAACCCTCTTTACCGGGGTGGCTTATATTGCCCTTGCCTTTACTGCCTTGGCACTGCTCCGTCACCAGACCCCTCAGGGAGGATACCTGTATCTATTGGTATTCTTCGGTGCATGGGTCACCGATACCTTCGCCTACTTCACCGGCCGCTTCTTCGGCCACCATAAGCTGAATCCTGAGATCAGCCCCAAGAAGACCGTGGAGGGTAGCATTGGCGGAATTCTGTTCTGCATTCTGTCCTTCGTGCTGTTTGGCGTGGTGATGCAGAAGGCGTGGGATAAAGAGGTGAACTATATTCTCCTCTGCGTAGCAGGGCTTGTCTGCTCCTTCATTTCTCAGATCGGCGACCTGATCACCTCTCTTATCAAGCGTGAGAGGGGCGTCAAGGACTTTGGTAAGATCTTCCCCGGCCACGGTGGCGTGCTGGATCGCTTTGACAGCATTCTGGCCGTTTCCCCCGTGCTGTTAATTCTGTGTAATTTGAGTCTGTTTAGCGACTCTCTTTGGATCCTGAAATGAGCGGGCGTCTGTTTCCATCCTCGGTAGCCATTCTGGGATCTACCGGGTCGGTTGGCCGTCAGGCTGTTGACGTGGCACTGTATCACGGCATTCGGGTAGACCTTTTGTCTGCTAACCGTGACGTGGCAGGGATAGAGGAGCAGGCAAGACGCCTGACCCCCCGCTTCTGTGCTATGGCAGACCCCCATGCGGCAGAGGAGCTTCAAAACAGGCTCTCCGACACCCCCATCCGCGTCTTTAGCGGAGAGGAGGGAATTCTGGAGGCCATTGCCCTATCGGACGCCGAAACCTACGTAAACGCCATTTTGGGTAAGGCGGGGCTTCTGCCCACCCTGGCAGTGGTGGATACGGGGAAGCGGCTTGCCCTCTCCAATAAAGAATCCCTGGTGATCGCCGGGGATATCGTCAGGGCCCGTGCCCGTGAGACGGGCTGTGAGATCCTGCCCGTGGACAGTGAGCATAGTGCCATCTTCCAGTGCCTGGCGGCAGGAGATGGGGAGAGGGAGGTAAAGAGAATTCTGCTCACCGCCTCCGGCGGTCCCTTCTTTGGCTATACCAAAGAGCAGCTCTCTCACGTGACCCTGGAGGATACCCTGAAGCACCCCACCTGGCAGATGGGTGCCAAGATCACCGTAGACAGTGCTACCTTGATGAATAAGGGCTTTGAGGTGATCGAGGCCGTCAGACTCTTCGGCATTCCTGCCTCAGGGATCCAGGTGGTGGTCCACCGTGAGAGTATAATCCACAGCGCGGTGGAATATATTGATAACACTGTCATCGCCCAGCTTTCAAAGCCGGATATGCGCGCCTGCGTGCAGTACGCCCTGACCTATCCTGCCAGGGCTGCGGGGAATACCGAGGCACTGGATCTGTTCAGTGTGGGGAAGCTCACCTTTGCACCTCCCGACCCCGACAGTTTCCCTTTGTTGGCTCTTGCCTTCCGTGCAGTGGAGATGGGGGGTGCCATGCCCTGCGTGCTAAACGGTGCCAACGAGGTGGCTGTGGCGGCATTTTTGGCGAAGAAAATTTCCTTTCACCAGATTTCTCTTGTGGTGGAGGAAACCTTCCTGCGTCTCAGTGACGGACAGGAGGTAAATGATCTGGAGGGAATTCTAACCTACGACCGCCTGGCAAGACAGGTGGCAGAAAGTATCCTTCCCTAAAGGAGTTTGTGTGTATATTCTGATTGCCATTTTGGTATTTGGATTTCTCATTCTCATTCATGAGGCGGGGCATTACGTTGCAGCCCGTATCTTCCACGTGAAGGTATATGAGTTCTCCATCGGTATGGGTCCAAGACTGGTGTCCTATACCTCTAAAAAGACGGGGATCGAGTACGGTCTTCGTGCCATTCCCTTAGGTGGCTTTGTCAGCATGGAGGGGGAACTCTCCGTACCGGAAGAGCAGGAAAAGGCCTCCGAGCCTGAGGAGAAGGCGGAAGAGCCCTCTAATGCTCAGCGTGCGGCAGATACTGCCCCGGGACAGGCAGATGCAGGTGCCCTGGCGGAAAAGCCCGCCTGGCAGAGACTGATCGTCCATGCCGCAGGGGCTGCGATGAACTTGCTCTTTGGCTTTCTTGCCGCCCTGATACTGACCACTATACAGCCCATCGGCGGTACTACGGTGGCAGATTTCGATGTGAAAATCGAGAATGCAGAGGTGCATAGCTGGGAGCAGGGGCTCCAGGCAGGAGACACCATTCTGCGGGTCAACGGGAAGCGGGTGTATATCAGCGACCAGCTGAGCTACGAGATCACCCATCAGGGTGGTGAAGAGGAGCCACTGAAACTCACCGTTTTGCGTGACGGAGAGGAAATAGAGCTTTTGGTTTCCTTCCCAAAACAGGCGAGCCAAGGCATCACCTTCGGCATTTGCGATTTCCGTGTATACCGTGAGGAAAAAACCGTTGGAAGCGTGGTAAAGCACACCTTCCATAAGTCCTGTTATCTGATGACTATGGTGTGGGAGTCTCTCATTGACCTGGTGACGGGGAAATATTCTTTTTCTGCGGTATCGGGTCCTGTGGGCACAGCCACGGTTATTTCGGACGCTGCCAAGAATTACGGACCCGATATGGTGCTGTATTTAGCGGCACTGATCAGCGTCAATTTGGGAATTTTCAATTTGCTTCCTCTGCCCGCCCTGGACGGTGGACACATTTTCTATACCTTGTGTGAGCTGATCACACGCCGTCGTCTGCCCCCCAAGGTGATTGGGGTGATTGATCTGGTGGGGCTTTTCCTGCTGCTGGGGCTGATGGTTGTGGTGACGTTTAAGGACATTTTTGCATTGTTTTGACCTAAGAAAGGATTGGTTATGGAACTGAAGGCACAAAAGACCCAATGGACAAGCCCCCGTCATAGAGTGACGGTGGCAGGTATTCCCATGGGCGGCGGAGCCCCGATTACAGTGCAGTCCATGACCAATACGGACACCCACGATTTCGGTGCCACCCTAAAACAGGTGATGGCTCTGGAGGCGGCTGGGTGTGACATTATCCGTCTGGCGGTGCCTGATACAGAAGCCGCCCCCGTCTTTGCTTATCTCAAGGAGGCGGGCGTGAAAGCCCCCCTGGTGGCAGACATTCACTTTGATTATCGCATCGCTCTGGAGGCGGTTGCCTGTGGGGCAGATAAAATTCGCATTAATCCCGGTAATATTGGGGAGGACGTTCGGGTGCATGCCGTGGCAAAGGCATGCGGGGCGAAGAATATCCCCATTCGCATTGGCGTAAATAGTGGCTCGGTGGAAAAGGGCATTTTGGCAAAGCATGGGGGCCCCACCCCCGGGGCTCTGGCTGAGAGTGCCATGTATCACGCCTCCCTTTTGGAAAAATTTGATTTCCACGATATCGTGCTGAGCGTGAAATCCTCTTCCGTGCCCTATATGATAGAGGCAAACCGCATTCTGTATTCCCAAACCCCTTACCCCCTGCATCTGGGAGTGACCGAGGCAGGCGGGGTTGACTCGGGGACTCTTAAGAGTGCCGTGGGCATCGGTGCCCTTTTGTGTGACGGTATTGGGGATACCATCCGTGTGTCTCTCACCGCAGACCCCACCCGGGAGGTGGTGGCAGCCAGACGCATTCTGGATGCGGTAGAGAAAAATCCGAAAAAAGCATTGAATATAGTTTCCTGCCCCACCTGTGGTAGGACCAAGATAGACCTGATCGGTCTGCTCTCCCAGTTTGAGGAGGCAGTGGACCGTGAGGGGCTGAGAGATCTGCCTATTAAGGTAGCCATCATGGGCTGTGCCGTGAACGGCCCCGGGGAGGCGAGAGACGCTGATCTGGGCATTGCGGGTGGCGTAGGTGAGGCACTGCTTTTCCGTCAGGGAGAAGCCGTGGCAAAATACCCCCGCGAGGAAATCGTAGGGGTGCTGATCTCCCATATGAAGAAACTGAAGGAGCAGCTATGAAAGACCCGAAAGAGGTAAGCTTCAAGGAGCTATTCCCCAGATATGAAATGACAGAGGAACAGGCGGAAGCCATGGCGCTGGCAAAGAACATTCGTCGCAGGGTGAAAAAGGATGACTTGGGTAAAATCCGTATGGTAGAGGTGGAGGCGGATTTTCCACGCCATCTTCAGCCCTCTGTCCTCCGCCACGTGGAGGATGGGTGCCGTGCTCTGTATGAGCTGGATGCCTTCCGCATCATTCCTCACTATCCCGAAAAATGCTTCCTTTTGAGCTACGTAGACGAGGTGGCGGAGGAGGCGTCCCATAGCGGGGCGATCACCCCCGGCTTTTTTGCCGATGCTACCTATGAGGATGATGGGGAAACCATCACCGTGTCCCTCCAGTATACCGAGAGCGGGGTGGATCTGGTACGCAGAAGCCACGCAGAGCAGCTGCTGTCCGCTATTCTAAAGAGCCGCTTTGGTCTGCAGCGTGCCTTCCGTCTGGTGACAGCCGAGGGTGCCGAAGAACGTACAGCCAACAGAGAAAAGGAGCTACAGAGCCTTTTGGCATCCTATACGGTTGCCGCACCTCACGAGACCCCTCGGGAGGCTGAGGAAGAAGGCCCCACTCTTGAGCGGGTGCGTGCCGACGTTTTACATACCATAAAGCCCGTTTTCGAAAAAATCGAGGAGGGGCATTGGCGGGTTGGTTCTATGGAGTTTTCTCTGGACGAGCCTACCGCTATTAAGGGAGATACCTTTGACGCCTCCCAACCTGTGGCAATCGGTCAGCTGGAGCCTGCCTCTGAGCGGGTAGTAGTGCTGGGCGAGGTGTTTTCCAAAGACACCCGCGAGAGCAGAAATAAGGAACGTCTGAACGTCACCGTGGGTATCACCGACGGGGTACATTCCGTATACCTGAAGGATTCCGGCGCCCCTGACGATTTCGCATACCTGAAGCACCTCTCAGAGGGCACCGCCGTAGCGGTGAGAGGCCGTGTATATCGGGACAAATTTGATAACGAGGTAGTGATCCAGCCCACTGCCATTATGGGCATTCGGCGTCTGGGGCGTATGGATAAGGCAGAAAAAAAGCGAGTAGAGCTGCATCTGCACACCACCATGTCCCAGATGGATGCCTATATTGAGCCAAAAGACCTGATCTCCACCGCTGTGAAGTGGGGCTGGGATGCCGTGGCGGTCACTGACCACGGAAACGTGCAGGCATTCCCCGAGGTGATGCTGGCAAAGGAAAAGATGAAGGCCCCTATCAAGGTGCTGTGGGGTATGGAGGCATACTTCGTAGACGATAAGGAGCGTGCCATTTATGGCACCGCCCTGCCTTCCTTTGAGGATGAGATGGTGGTCTTCGATATTGAGACCACCGGTCTTGACGTGCGCTCCTGCACCATGATCGAAATCGGTGCGGTAAAGATCCGCGGTGGGCAGGAGGTAGAGGTGTTTCACACCTTCGTGGATCCCCAGTGCCCCATCCCCGAGAATATTACGAAGCTGACCTCTATCACCCAGGATATGGTACAGGGTGCCCCCAAGGTGGAGGAGGCACTGAAGAGCTTCCTTGCCTTCGCGGGAGATCGACTGCTGGTGGCACACAACGCCAACTTTGACTGTGGCTTTATTCGTGCCGCAGCCGCACAGTACGGTGTGCCCTTTGAAAATTCCTATTTGGATACGGTTTCCCTGTCCCGTTACGTAAACCCTGAACTAAGGAAGCATAAGCTGGATGCATTGGTAGAGCATTACGGGCTGGGAGATTTTGACCATCACCGTGCCTCTGACGATGCCCGTGTTTTGGCTATGATCTTCTGCCGTATGCTGGATCAGCTAAGGGGCGAGGGAATTACCAATTTCCAGGCTTTGGGCGAGGCAATGAGTGAGAAGGCAGATCCCCTGAAGCTGCGTACCCACCATATGATCTTATTTGCGAAGAACCTGGTGGGGCTGAAGAATCTGTACCGTCTGGTATCCAAGAGCTACCTGGACTATTATCGCCGTTTCCCCAGAATTCCCCGCAGTGTCTTGGAGGAGCATCGAGAGGGGCTGTTGGTAGGCTCTGCCTGCGAGGCGGGTGAGCTATACGGTGCCATTCTTGATAACCGTGCAGATGCGGATGTTGAGGAGATCGCCTCCTTCTACGACTATCTGGAAATTCAGCCCCTGTGCAATAACCGCTTCCTTTTGGAAAACGGTAAGGTGCCTGACGAAGAGGGACTGAAGAACATAAATCGCCGTATTATCGAGCTGGGAGAAAAACTGGGTAAGCCTGTGGTGGCCACCTGTGACGCCCACTTTATGAACCCCGAGGATGAGCTATACCGTAAAATTATCCTCAAGGGCATGAAGTTCCAGGATGCGGACAGAGATACGGGGATTTATCTGCGTACCACCGAAGAGATGCTGGAGGAATTCTCCTATCTCGGCAAGGAGCTCGCCTATCAGGTGGTGGTGGAAAACCCCCGCAAGATCGCCGATATGTGTGAGGAGTTCCGTCCTATTCCCGAGGGCTCCTATACCCCCAATATGGAGGGGGCGGCAGAAGAGCTGCATTCCTCCTGCTGGCAGCGTGCCAACGATTGGTACGGCTATGACGATGGAAGTGGGCAGAAGGTGCCAGATATTGTGGCAGACCGCCTGACAAGAGAGCTGGATTCTATTATTAAACACGGCTTCGCCGTGCTGTATATGATTGCGGTGCGTCTGGTGGCATACAGTGAGTCTCAGGGGTATCTGGTAGGCTCCCGTGGCTCCGTAGGCTCCTCCTTTGTTGCCAGCATGTCCGGCATTTCCGAGGTAAATCCTCTGCCTCCCCATTACCGCTGTCCTAAGTGTCGGTATTCCGAGTTCTTTACAGACGGCAGCGTGGGCTCCGGCTTTGACCTGCCCGATGCGGTGTGCCCCAAGTGCGGTACCCCCTATCTGGCAGACGGCCACGACATTCCCTTCGAAACCTTCCTGGGCTTTAAGGGGGACAAGTCCCCTGATATCGACCTGAACTTCTCAGGCGACGTGCAGGGACGTGTGCATAAGTACACGGAGGAGCTGTTTGGCGAGGAAAATGTGTTCCGTGCAGGGACCATCAGTACCCTGGCAGACAAGACCGCCTTCGGGTATGTCATGAAGTATCTGGAGGAAAAGGGCATCTCCCTGTCCCGTGCTGAGGTGGATCAGATCGCCTCCCGCACCAAGGGTGTAAAGCGTACAACAGGTCAGCATCCCGGCGGTATTATCGTTATCCCCAAGGAAATGGACGTTCACGATTTTACCCCTGTGCAGCACCCTGCAGACGACCCCAATTCCTCTGTGGTCACCACCCACTTCCAGTTCTCCTATCTCCACGATACAATTCTGAAGCTGGACGAGCTGGGACACGATATTCCCACCAAATATAAAATGCTGGAGAAGTACACGAACACGTCTGTTCTGGACGTGAAGATGAACGACCCCAGAGTCTATGAATTATTTGCATCCACAAAGCCCCTGGGCATTACCCCGGAGGATATTGGTGGATGTAAGCTGGGCACCTACGGTCTGCCCGAGATGGGCACCCACTTTATCCAAGGGGTGCTGTCGGATGCAAAGCCCAAGAACTTTGCCGACCTTCTTCAGATCTCAGGCCTGACCCACGGCACCGACGTGTGGTTGGGTAACGCCCAAGACCTGATCAAAGAGGGCGTATGCGATATTTCCAAGGTAATCGGTACCCGTGACGGTATTATGCTGGACCTGATCCGCTACGGTCTGCCTAATCTGGACGCCTTTAAGATCATGGAGTCTGTCCGTAAGGGTAAGGGCCTAACACCCGAATGGGAGGAGCAGATGCGTGCCTGCGGTGTGCCTGACTGGTACATTGCCTCCTGTAAGAAGATCAAATACATGTTCCCCAAGGCACATGCGGCGGCATACGTGATGTCTGCCATCCGTCTTGGCTGGTATAAGATCGAATATCCTATGGAATTCTACGCAGCCTTCCTGTCTGTTGCCCCCGGTGGCTTTGATGCCTCCATCGTCATGCGTGGCAGGGGATACGTGCGACAGGTGATTAACGACTTGCAGAAGAAGCCCGCAGGGGAAACCACCCAGAAGGATAAGGAAATGATCTCTACCCTTCAGCTGGTGGAGGAATGTATGGCACGTGGCATCCGCTTCCTGCCTCCCCATCTGCAGGCGTCTCACGATAAGTATTTCTTGCCTGAGGACGGAAAGATCCGTATGCCCTTTACGGCTCTGGGTGGCCTGGGTGATACCGCGGCACAAAGAATCGTAGAGGCACGTCAGGAGAGAGAATTCATGTCCATTGAAGACCTGCGTGCCAGAGCTGGCCTCTCCAAGACCGTCATCGAGATGCTGCGTACAGCCCATGCTCTGGACGGCCTTAGCGAAACCAACCAGTTTACCCTGTTCTGATCACTTCATAAAGTACAGAAGCAGAAGGAACAGCCACAGATGCTCGTCGCAGTCATTCCCCTCCTCCGAGGAGAGGAGCAGGATGGCGATGGCGATCAGTAAAAGATCTCCGTCCAGAAGATTCCTCCAGGAGAAGCCGCTGAACAGCGAGCCTCCCCGAAGGGGAAACAGGGAGGAGAGCAGCCCCGGGACGGGTGTGTCCTTGGCGGACGCACTTACCTCCTCCGACTGACTGTCACATTTTGGGGCCGTGTCAAAGGCACAGCCTGCGTAGCCACGGGGAATCTCCCGCTCTTCCCCCGATTCTCTTTGGGGTGGGTTATACATTGGTAATGCCTCCCTTCAGCAGCTGGGTTTCCATAATAATTTCGTACAACTCCATTGCCCGTATCATCCTATCTAAGGACGCACATCGCCTTTGACTGAGATAAGGACGCAGGGCGTTTAACACCCCTCGCCTTCCCTTTCCGTGAGATAGGGTACCTGAGGGAAGTGAAAACGGAAGGGAAACTGCAGGCTCCGCCTTGTCAGATTGCGGCTGTGCCTCCGGTAGAGAAGGTGCTTCTGCCTCCTCCGACTCTGTGGCACCCATTCCCCCTAAAATTTGAGAGAGCATTTGGACCGCCTTGGGATCCTCTGTGATGCGGGATAGCATTTCGGATAGTGCCAGACCCTCTGCCATTATTTTTTATTCCTGTATTGGGACAGCACCTTGACAGCGGTGGATAGATCCATCTTGGTAGGGTCGGCAAAAGCACCCCTCAGCTTCGCCATTACCTCGTCCGGGGGTGGGGTCTCAGACAGGCGAATATGCTTGGATGCTGCCATTTGGCGAACGGTCTCCCAGAGACGGTCATTTGGCAGGGCAAGTAGGCCCTCGATCATTTTTGGGTCAAGTTTCATAAGTAGGCTCCTTTCGGTATGCGTATGTCCTTATACTATATGAGGGAGGGAGCGAAAACGTGACGGAGGAAAGACGTGAAGAAGATACTGATATTCTCCGATGTCCACGGCAGGACAGACCTTGTTCGCCGTCTGTACGCCCTGCACGGGGATGCGGATATGGCTATCTTTTTAGGAGATGGGCTGGAGGACGTGCGTTCGGTGGTCCCACCGATGCCCCTGTGGTGTGTGAGGGGAAACTGTGACACCAACCCTGCCTTTCACACCGATGCACCGCTTGAACAAATCGTTTTTGTTGACGGGCAAAAAATATATCTGTGCCACGGTCACACAAGGGATGTGAAAAGCACCAAGATGCGGCTTTCCCTTGCCGCCCGTGAGGGGGAGTGCAGCATTGCCCTCTTTGGTCATACCCACTTCCCGGAGGAGGTCTATCTTGGGGAAGAAACTCCAAGATATCTCTTTAATCCCGGTAGCCTTGGGGCAGAGCCCCATAGCTATGGACTGCTACAGCTGGGTCAAGGAGGACCCCTGTTTTCCCACGGTAAATTAGTTTGATCCCATAAGATCTCGTGTAAAGGAGTATCCCTATGCGATACGGACCGCCCCCCATGCCACAAAAGAAGAGCCTATATGAAAAGCCAAAGCATCTAAAAGAGGTACCCGGGTATCTTGGTAAGATAGTAGGAGGCTTCTTCCATAGACTGTTCTATATTGTAGGACTTGTTTGGCAGACCAGCCCCTTCTTAATGGTGGCTATGATCCTCTTGTGCATCCTGAACGGCATTCTGCCCGTAGGCGGTGCCTTTATTGGACGAGAGCTGCTGAATGCCCTGAACGCCGTTTTGGCTGACAGCGGGATAGTGCTGGAAAACGAGCTGCTATCCTCTCTCACCGGGACCCTTTCCGTGGTGGCGTCCTTCTTGCTCATGCAGTGGGGAACCATGATGGCGGTGGCATCCATCTCAAGAGGACGGATCAT
>JAZORW010000191.1:0-4400 GCA_045656805.1 Eubacteriales bacterium
GGTATCAGGAGAATCAAACAGGGCGGTTACTGCGGGATAAGAGCAGACACGGTCGTCATGGCCGTAACCGCAGATCAGGGCACGGTCAAAGCCTACGTCTCTGGACTTAGCGGCAGGAACGGCACAGATCTCAGCACTGAGGAAGTCAGACTCAGTCATACCGTACTTCTCGTTCAGCAGCTTCAGCACGTTCAGCTTAATAGCGTCGCTTTCCTCGTCCTCCAGGGGCATAGAGCCTACCAGAACGTTCAGGGACTCACCGGGGATGGCAGAGCCCAGGGGCTTCTGAGACTGCTCCTGTGCCAGGTGGGGCAGAAGGTCGTTAATGTAGAATACGGGATCCTCATCATCCTCACCTACGCAAATGTTTACCTCCGTGCCGTCGGAGAGTACAACGGTGCCGTGAAGTGCCAGGGGAATTGCAGTCCACTGATACTTCTTGATACCGCCGTAATAGTGGGTCTTGAAGAAGCACATCTGGCTATCCTCATATACAGGGCACTGCTTCAGATCAACACGGGGAGAGTCAATGTGAGAGGCAATGATGCGGATACCGTCGGTCTCGGGGTTTGCAGTACCAACACGGAACAGGAAGATATTCTTGCCACGGTTGTTATAGTAGTAGCAGTCACCGGGCTTCACGGGGTCGCCCAGGGTGTAGGGACGGTAACCCTTAGCCTCAGCCATTGCAATGGTAGCAACAACCGCCTCACGCTCGGTCTTAGAGGCGTCCAGATACTTCATATAATCCTTTGCATAGGCAAAGATCTCTGCCTTCTTCTCAGCAGACGCGGTCTTCCAAATACTTTCCTTCTTGTAAAGAAGCTTTTCAGAAAGTTCACTCATGATAAAATACCTCGTATATTTAAATTTTCATATAAATCACTTAGAATGCTCACCAGCTGTGCCTCATCCCCTGCGTTTTCCAGAGTGATGTCGCACCTTTGGCGAAGAACATCGTCGCCTATCTGATTGACAACGCGTCGCCGTGCTGCATCAGCGGTGATGCCGTCCCGCTTCATGATACGCTGTATGCGTACCTCTAAGGGGGCAACCACGGCTACCGTCACGGCACATATGCGGTCAAGTCCCGACTCAAACAGCAAGGGGGCGTCTAAAAGCACGACATTGCTCCCCTGCTTTTCACATGTATCGCACCAGGCAAAAAACGCCTGACTGACATACTTATGGGAAATGCGGTTTAGCTCCTCCAGCCTTTTCTTCCCTCCTTCTGCAGGTGAAAAAACCAGATTTGCTAGTTTCGGGCGGCCAATTCCACCCTGGGGAGTGAGGATCTCACTGCCAAAGGCAGAAGAGATCTCTTCTACACAGGACCCGGGAGCACTAATCAAGGCATGATATTCTACATCGCAGTCAAAAACCGGAATGCCTTTCCCTCCAAAAAAACGGGAAACCACACCCTTGCCACTGCCTGAGCCACCGCACAAACCAATGACCTTTACCATAGTTACCCCCCATAAAATATCATTATAATATTTTACTATATTTATACAGTGTTGTCAAGGGAGATGCATGACCGTGAGCTCTGTAAAACCCACGAAAGCAAAAAGAGAAAACGGGCAAATGCCCGTTTTCTTATCCGTTTAGATCTTTGCAACCTCAGCAGTATCCTGAGCGATTACCAGCTCCTCGTTGGTGGGGATCATGTAGATCTTCACACGGGAGTTGGGAGTAGACAGGCAGAATGCACCCTTTCCTCTGGGAACGTTACGGTTAGCGGTCTTATCGATCTCTGCACCGATGAAATCCAGACCCTCAATGGACATCTCACGGATATCGCACTGATTCTCACCGATACCCGCAGTAAATACGATGGCGTCCAGACCACCCATAGCGGCAGCATAGGAACCAATGTACTTCTTGATCTGGTATGCCATGGTCTTCATAGCATTCTGTGCATAGGGATCGCCGTTCTCGGCAGCAGTGCCCAGGTCACGGCAGTCGCCCATACCGGTCATACCCAGGAAGCCACTCTTCTTATTCATAAGAGTATCCATCTGAGCGGGAGTCAGGTTTTCCTTCTCCATCAGAAAGGTAACGGTTGCAGGGTCGATAGAACCGCATCTGGTGCTCATTACCAAACCGTCCAGACAGGTGAAGCCCATGGAGGTATCCATGCACTTACCGTCCTTAACAGCAGCGATAGAGGAGCCGCCACCCAGGTGGCAGGTAACGATACGAGTGCCCTCAGCCTTGCCGCCCAGGATCTTGATCATCTCGCCGCTAACGTAACGGTGGGAGGTTCCGTGGAAGCCGTACTTACGAATGTGGTACTTTTCCTGCAGATCACGGGGAATAGGATAGGTGTATGCTTCGGGGGGCATGGTGCTGTGGAATGCGGTATCGAATACCAGAACCTGAGGAACACCGGGAACAGCAGCTACGCAAGCCTCAATACCCATGATAGCACCGGGAATGTGCAGGGGGTCCAGCTCACGGCAGTTCTCCAGCTCGGCCATAACCTCATCATCAACCGCCACGGAGGAGGTCAGCTTATGACCGCCGTGTACGATACGGTGACCAACGGCACCGATCTCGGACAGATCAGAGATGCAACCGTATTCAGCATCAGTCAGCAGCTTAACTACGATAGCAGCAGCGTCTGCGTGAGTGTTCAGCACGGTATCCTCGGAATACAGCTTACCGGAGGGCAGCTCGTGCTTTACGTGACCGCCGTCACCGATTCTCTCACAGTTACCCTTAGCGAGAACAGAATAGTCGGTAGCGTCGAACAACTGATACTTCAGTGTGGTGCTACCAGCGTTTACAACCAAAATTTTCATGAAAAAACTCCTCTTGCATATTTTACGAAACTATTATATACTAATAGTTAGAAATTTTCAAGTAGAATTCGGGAGGTTATGCATGAATTGTGTAGCAATTATAGCTGAATTCAACCCTCCCCACCTGGGTCACGCCCATTTGGTGAAGCAAATTCGTAATTCTTTGGGCGAAGATACTGCCGTTATCGCTATTATGAGCGGAAATTTCATTCAACGGGGTGATACGGCAATTTGCGATGCATATACCCGTGCCCAAATGGCTCTTTCCCTTGGGATCGATCTGGTGTTAGAGCTACCGTTCCCTTACTCCAGTGCAAGTGCTGCCTACTTTGCAAGTGCGGGCGTGTCCATAGCCTCTAAACTGGGATGCGTGGACTACCTGTGCTTTGGCAGCGAAAGCGGAGAGCTAACACAGCTCCAAATGATTGCAGACACTGTCTCCTCTCCTGCCTTTGCCCAGCAGCTTTCTTCCCTAAGAGAGGACCCTGCCAACGCATCAAAAAGCCTGGCTGAGCTTCGTACCCGGCTGATCGCCTCTACCCTGGGCAAGGATTTCGCGGCCACGGCTTGCCTGCCCAACAACATCCTCGCCATCGAATATCTGATAGCACTTAAGGCACATGAAAATGCACCTTTGCCCTTAACGTTCCCCCGCTTGGGTGACTATCACGATGTAGATAATCGTGGCTTAGGATTCGCCTCCGCTTCTCATATTCGGAGACTTATTTTAGAGCAGAGGTTGCAAAACGCCAAGGAACACATGACCGATGAGGCATACCGCCTACTGACGGAGGCTGAAGAAAAAGGACTGATTTCCTCTGGCATGCGGACCGTCTCCAGTGCCGTCTTGACACAGCTTTACCGTATGTGTCGCACGGGAGATTTCACCCCTTTTGCAGAATGTGACTCTTCTCTTGGCGAGCGCATCTGCTCCGCACTCCCCTATGCCAGAGATCTAAACGAATTGATTGAGCAGATCAAGGCCAAGCATCTGACAGATGCACACGTCCGTCGGGCTCTGCTGTACGCTTATTTCGGTATTACCTCCACCGAACTGCATACACCGCCTGCCTACACACGGCTGTTAGCCTCCAACGAGATTGGCCGCACACTGCTGAAAATAATCAAGAAAAACGCCACCATTCCCTATCTTACCAAGTCAGCAGATTATCCCAAGATCCTAACGGACGTAGCTCTCCGCCAAGCAGATCTTGCCTTCTGGGCTGACACCGTCTTTGGGCAGTGCCTTAGAGAGCCTACCCCGGGGGCGGATGCACTCAAAAGAGGGCCGTATATAGGGAAATAAGGCAAAACAGCATGTCCTATGTCAAAATCTTTTTCTGACACCTCTTGTCGAGTGTATTGACACACACGAGGGCATCAGGTAAGATTTAAGTAAATAAGACACGCTGCCGATTCAAATTTATGCACGAAAGGAGAGAGTTATGATTACAGCAACAGGTATCCGCGGAAAATATCTGGAATACCAGGGCAGACCTTTGGTTCGCCAGGGCGACGATATTCTTCTGGGAGATATGAGCGACAAGGGATTTTTGTCCATCTATATCATGGGAAAGGAAGAAAAGCTGGGCGTTC
>JAZORW010000192.1:0-4294 GCA_045656805.1 Eubacteriales bacterium
CCCTGAATCTGCTTCTCCCGGAAGCTTTACCTGGGAAAATGGACATATCTAAGGATGCATTGGCTCTGCTATACGACGTCATTTACCATCCGTATCTCCCCTCGGGGAGCTTCGATCCTGATAATATCAGGCGTTGCAAAAATAGCCATGAGGCGACCCTTCGTGGGCTACGTGCCACTCCGACCTATTTGGGGGAACGGCTACTGATAGATAAAATCAGTGCTAAAAACCCCCTCTTAAATCCATTGGTGCCTAATTTAAGAGAAATTCGCAGTGTTACTGCGGAGCAGCTGTTCCTCGCATGGAAAAGATTGGTTGGATGCTCTGATCTACACGTCTTTTACTGCGGTGCACGTTCAGTGGAAGAGGTGAAAACTCTTTTAGCCCCTTTTTTAGCATCCCGTGACGGAACCTCGCATTCTCTTCCTGCCTGTCAGACCTTGAGCTACAGTGAGGAGAAGCCCTTTCGAATTATCAGGCACGGAAAACAAGAGCTTTCTACCGTTCATTGCCTGTGGAAAATCGACCTGGACCCCGCTTGCCCCCTGTGGAAGGCAGGAAAGGTGTATGAGGCACTGTTTGGCAGCGGCATGAACCCCATATCTCGACTCTACACGACCCTGAGAGAAAAAGAAGGACTGTGCTATGAATGCGCGGCTCACATCAGCCGCGGATACTCCTATCTATATGCATATGCGCAGGTGCGTCAGGGAACTGAAGAACGGGCGCTGGACTGCATGCGAGATCTGGCAGAGGGAATGAAGAGTCCCTGCCAGGCGTATGAGTTAGACGCTACGCTTGAGTTTCTTCACAGTATGCTTTCTTCTGCATATGATTCTGCCGAGGCTAAAGAAAAACTGCATTTCAGTAATTGGCTACTGGGAAAAGACGCTTGTATACGCCGTATACGAGAGGAGCTCAACACTATAACTGTAGAGGACCTGATGGAATTTGCAAGCCACGTCACCTTTGTAGGCTATAGCATCAATTACGGTGGAGGGCAGCAATGACAGAGCATATCCACACCTATCAATGCCCCTATACCAACCGTCAGTTCCTGCAGTTTACGCATTCCTGCGGTATAAGAGTACGACTGATGCCTCTGGACGTTTCTGTTTCCTGTGTATCTCTCACCGTTGGATGCGGTAGCGTTTACGAAGGAACTCAGGAGGAAAAGGTCCCCCGGGGGAGTGCTCATTTTATTGAGCACATGCTCTTTCACGCACCCGACGGCGAGGATTACGGCGAAAAGTTTCTTCGCCTGGGTGTCCCTGACCTGAATGCCTACACCACTGAGGAATTAACAAACTATTACTATCGGGCAGAGAAGCCCACCGAAGGGCTAAGCCTGTTACTAAAGATGGTTTTAGAGCCTTCCTTTGACAGGAAATTCATCTCCCAGGAAAAGAAAATCATTCTTTCTGAAATAGGGTCGGATGAATACGATACCCTCTGTTCACAGAAGCTGGTTTCCGCTCTGTATAAAAAGCATTATATCCGCCACGATCCCGGTGGATCTCCTGCCAGTGTGAAGGGCATTCGGTATAAACACTTGCGTGCCCTGCACACAAAAACCTACGTTCCTGCGAATATGGTGCTGTCTATCGTTGGGAACTGTGACCCACAAGAGGTCATAAACGTTTTAGATGCATTTTTTGCAGAAAAAGAGTATTCCGCAGCACCAAAATACCCCCGGGGTGAAGTTGAGACCTCTTTACCTGTCCCTAAAACAGAGCTTTCCGGTAAGGGGTATCCAAAGATGCTGTATATGGGCATGCGTGACGAGGGAGCTACCAATTTAACATCTGAGCAACGGATGCGGAGAGGCGTGGCTATGCTTATTGCCTCTCAAATGCTGGAAGAACTACTGGATAACCAGCTATCCGCATCTCATCTTGCCACTGCCGTGAGTGCAGAGTATCTCTATGGATTAGATTGTGGCTATCTGCTTATTCGAATGAACACATCGAGGCACGAAACGGCAGAAGGGTGTGTACGGCGTGTGTTCAGGCGTGTTATAAGTCACCCCGAACTTTTACAGAAGAGCTTTGAGTCCTTTGTCCACGGGGCATATGCAAACGCAGTTCGCCTCTATGACGACCCCAACGAATGTGCACTGTTCCTGGCGGAAGAGCCACTTTGGGGCTGTGAGCTGTGGGATAAGATATCTATGATAGAGAGCATCACCTTCCCAGAATTCTATGACATTTTCAAATCTGCATTTGACCACCAGACGTGGTCTTCCATTTACGTAACACCTTAAGAGAGGAATTGGCATGTTAAAGATTACGGAAATTTCATTCCCCGGCTTGTTCCCGAATATGGTCCTGGAGGTAGACAGCGTTGCTTTTACACTCTTTGGCCACGCCTTTCCCTGGTATTCCCTGATCATCACCTCCGGCATTCTATTCTGCTTCCTGTACGTGACCTACCGATGCAAAGGGATCGGTATTTCCTCGGATAGCGTTATGGATATCGGCATCGTAACGGTACTGATGGGCATTGTGGGAGCGAGAGTCTATTACGTCGCTACCAGCTGGGATATGTATAAGGATGACCCACTATCTGCTTTTGCGATTTGGGAGGGCGGTATTGCAATTTACGGTGCCTTGATCGGCGGCGGTATCGGCGTATTTCTGATGTGCAGGGCCAAGAAGGCTTCCTTCTATGCTTTCGCTGACACTGTTGCACCTTCCCTTCTGTTTGCACAGTCCCTGGGGCGTTGGGGCAACTTCTTTAACGCAGAGGCGTACGGTTCTGAAACCGACATTTTCTGCCGCATGGGACTGAAGGGGCGTTTTGACAGCGACTTTACGTTCTATCATCCTACATTCCTATATGAGAGCCTATGGAACATTATCGGTTTCGTGATCGCCAATGCTCTCTATAAAAAGAAGAAGTATGACTTCCAGATCACCCAGTTTGTCTTTGCGTGGTACGGTTTCGGGCGTATGTTTATTGAGCTTTTGAGAACAGACAGCCTATATATCACCTCTCACCACGCTTGGTACACGAAGATCTCCGTTTTAGTGGGCTTCGGCTTCTTCGTAGGATGCACCGCCATACTGATCCGTAACTATCTGCGTATGAAGCACGGAGAGAGGCTCCCCCTCACCGCTCCGGCAACGGTAGGCACCAACGTAGTCACCCTCACTCACAAACGGTATGGTAGCCGCATTAGAAAACACAACACATTTCCCTTTAGAAAGGACAAGTTATGACACGGATGGACGGAAAAGCAGTCGCACTGCACGTAAGAGAACAAATCAAAAGCGAAACCGAGCTGTTTAAGAACGAAACCGGTATTACCCCCGGTCTCGCCGTAGTGATCGTAGGGGAGGACCCTGCATCCAAGGTTTACGTACGGAACAAGCACCGCGCCTGTGGCGAGGTAGGGTTTTACTCTCAGGTATTTGAATTGCCCGCAGAAACTACTGAAGAGGAGCTTCTGTCTCTCATTCATACCTTAAACGGTGACGCTGCCATCCACGGTATCCTGGTACAGTTACCCTTACCTAAGCATATTAGCGAAGAAGCGGTCATTTGTGCCATTGATCCCCGCAAGGACGTAGACGCCTTCCATCCTCAGAACATCGGTAGAATTATGACGGGTAACTATACCTTCGTGCCTTGTACACCTGCCGGCGTTATGGAAATTCTGAAATACTACAATATAGAGATTTCGGGTAAGGAGTGCGTGGTAATCGGTCGCTCTAATATTGTTGGTAAGCCCCAAGCACTGCTTCTTTTGGAGCAGAACGGCACTGTGACCGTATGCCATTCCCGCACCCGTGATCTTAAGGAAGTGACCCGCCGTGCTGACATTTTGGTAGTCGCTATCGGCAGGGCTAACTTTGTGGGTGCTGATATGGTAAAGGAAGGGGCAGTGGTGGTGGACGTAGGCATTAACCGTTTGCCTGACGGTACTTTGGCGGGCGACGTTGATTATGACGCTGTGGCACCTATTGCCTCTGCTATTACGCCTGTTCCCGGCGGTGTAGGTCCCATGACCATTACTATGCTACTGAAAAACACGCTGAGTGCTGCTAAATCTTTTATTCAGAACACTTAATTTTCAATCAAGCCTTGACAAAACGAGGCTGAGAGGATATAATATCATAGTAAACTTTTGAAAGCGAAGGGGGGGAAACAAAATGGCAGAAATCCGAGTTAAGGAAAATGAATCTATCGACAGTGCTCTCCGTCGCTTTAAGCGTTCATGCGCAAAAGCAGGCGTTATTTCAGAAGTCAGAAAAAGGGAACATTATGAGAAACCCAGCGTAAGACGTAAGAA
>JAZORW010000193.1:0-13897 GCA_045656805.1 Eubacteriales bacterium
TGTAAAAAAGGAATGCGACGTGGAGGGGCATATTACCTCCCTGTTTTATACAAAGGCAAGAGAGAAGGGCGGACTGTTTAAGAGGGGAAGAGAAAAATGAGAGAGGATATGCTGTCCCTCTTTCGGGGGAGTGTTACTGCCTTCTTATTCGGGGGCGGTCTTTGGTGCATCTATTTCCTTCTGGGCCTCTCGGCACCCCTGATTTTAGGGGAGGGGCATGATAATATCCTGGGTAAGTGCAGGGGGGTATGTAAAGAGGCGTACCTATGTGCTTTTGCCGTATTTTCCGCCTTTTCCTGCCTGATATTTCTCTTCTGGGTAAACGGCGGGGTGATCAGGTGGTTTTTATGCGGATGCGTTCTGGCCGGCTTTTTCTTTGCCTATAAATGCCTGCAGTCCCCCCTTTCCCACCTGGGGCAAAGAGGGATGCTAAGGCTACGTGGGGTAGTGATATGGGTGCTGTGGCTCTTGACCCTTCCCGTCAGATATTGTCTTAGAAAAACAGGAAGCTTTGCACTGAATTGGGCTAAGAAAATATACTTGCACTTACGGGGCCTTTGTGATACACTGTTAAGTGTAAGATATGACAAAAAACAGAGGAGGAGGGCACCCAAATATCTATGGCGAATGCTGGAGAGTATGGAGGCCCAAGACCGTTAAGGCATGAGAGAAATTGAGGCAAGGCAAATTACCGACGCAGTGCGTGAATTGTTTAAAGAGGCAAACTGTAAGCTTCCCTGCGATATGAAAGAGGCTATTTGCAGGGCACAGACGGCAGAAACAAAGCCAATTGCCAAGGAGGTTCTGGGAGATCTGCTTGCCAATCTGGATGCGGCAAAGGAAATGAATATTCCCATTTGTCAGGATACGGGTATGGCTGTGGTCTTTGTAGATCTGGGCAGTGAGGTACTGATCACCGGTGGTACCCTGCAGGAGGCTGTGGATGCCGGCGTTTCCCGGGCATATTTAGAGGGGAAGCTGCGTTGCTCTGTGGTGACAGACCCCCTGTATGACCGCACCAATACGGGGGATAATACCCCCGCTATCCTGCATATCCGTTCAGTGAAAGGGGACAAGCTGACCATTACCGCCGCCCCCAAGGGATTTGGCAGCGAGAATATGAGTGCCCTGAAGATGTTGACCCCCTCTGCTACTGAAGACGACGTGGCGGATTTTGTGGTGGAGAGTGTGAAGCGGGCAGGCTCCAATCCGTGTCCCCCCATTACAGTGGGCGTGGGTATTGGTTCTGACTTTGAGGGGGTGGCTTTGCTGGCAAAGAGAGCGTTGATACGCCCCTGCGGTAGCCATAACAGCAACCCCAGATACGGGGCACTGGAGGAGAAGATCCTCTCCCGCATCAATGGGCTGGCCATCGGTCCTCAGGGCTTCGGCGGGGATACGACTGCTTTTGCAGTGCATATTGAATTTGCACCCACCCACATTGCAGGACTGCCTTGTGCCGTGAATATCGGCTGTCACGTAAATAGGCACACCACAGTGGAGCTGTAATAGAATAGGCACAGAGGGCGATTCTCTGTGCCTTTTTTTGTTATAAAACGACAAAAGAAAAAGAAACTCACGTATAAATTTTATAGGAATGTGAGAAAACAATATTGACATAGGTATAGTCTTTTGATAAAATTTAAATATAAATATAGTCGCACGCTACGCATACGTGCGGGAGAGGAGGCAGGTATGGCTGAGAAGAGAACGGATCTGGCAAAGTATCTCTTTCACCAAGGCACGAATTTTTTCTCCCACAAATATTTTGGATGCCATGAACGTCCCCTGTCTCAGGGGGGCTATGCCTACACCTTCCGCGTATGGGCACCTAAGGCATCCTTTGTCTTTTTGGTAGGGGATTTCTGTGGATGGAGTGAAGGAATTCCTATGCGACGCACCTCCCAGGAGGGGATTTGGGAAACCGAGGTAGAGCATCCCCATACCCTGGAGGGCAGTCCCTATAAGTATCGCATTATTTCCCCCACAGGTACCCACCTGAAGGGTGACCCCTATGCCACCCGGTCCCGTGGCGGGGCAGACGGTGCCTCTCTTATCCTGCATAGCAGGACCTATCCTTGGGAGGATAGTGCCTGGATGGCACACCGTAAAAAAACGGTGTGCGTTAAAGACGGACAATACCTTTCCGCCCCCATTCACATTTACGAGGTGCATCTTGGCTCCTTTATGCTACACGAGGATGGCGGCTATTACACCTATCGAGAATTGGCAGACGTCCTTTTACCCTACGTAAAATCCATGGGCTATACCCACGTAGAGCTGATGCCCCTGGCGGAATATCCCTACGATCCCTCCTGGGGATATCAGGTATGTGGCTTCTTCGCACCCACCAACCGATACGGGGCCCCCGACGATCTCCGCTATTTTGTCAACACTCTGCATAAGGGTGGGGTAGGGGTGATCATGGACTGGGTGCCTGCCCATTTTCCCAAGGATGAATGGGGGCTATACGAGTTCGATGGCTATCCCCTTTACGAATACCAGGGAAAGGATCGGCAGGAATCTGCCTCCTGGGGCACCCGCTTCTTCGACGTGGGCAGGCCAGAGGTTCAGTCTTTCTTAATCTCCTGTGCCACCTATTGGATCGAGGAATTCCACCTGGACGGTCTGCGTGTGGATGCGGTGGCATCCATGCTGTATCTGGATTATGACAGATTACCCGGAGAATGGATCCCCAACGTGCATGGGGATAACCGTAACCTGGAGGCTATCGCCTTCTTCCAAAAGCTGAACGGTCATCTCTTCGGTCTGCACCCCGACATATTAATGATCGCAGAGGAGTCTACCTCCTACGGACAGCTGACCCACCCCATCTCCGAGGGGGGGCTGGGCTTTAATTTGAAATGGAATATGGGATGGGCAAACGACTTCTTTGATTACCTTGCCACAGACCCCGTTCTTCGGCGGGGGTACCATAGGGCTCTAACCTTCCCCCTCATGTACGCCTATGGGGAAAATTACGTGCTTCCCGTCTCACATGACGAGGTAGTATACGGCAAAAAGTCTTTGATCGATAAGCCCTGGGGCGATTACGAGGACAAGTTCCGTCAATACCGTACCGCTGTGATGCTGCAGGCCACCTACCCCGGTAAGAAAATGACCTTTATGGGTACGGAATACGGCCAGTTTGCGGAGTGGGATTATGCAAAGGGGCTGGAATGGTTCATGCTGGACTACCCCGCCCACAGAGAGCTGAGAGAATACGTAGCGTCTCTCAACCGCTTTTATCTGGAGAGCCCCGAGCTATGGAAGATGGATTTTGACCCACAGGGCTTTGAATGGATCTATGCAGACGAGGCAGATAGAAATATGGTTGCCTTCCGTCGCAGGAGCCGTGACGGTGGCGAGCTGATCGTTCTCCTTTCCTTTAGCGGAGAGGATACCACGGTCAGGCTGAGGGTAGAGGACGGACAGGAGCTACACACCGTCTTTTATACCGAGGGGACCGGGGAGAAAACACCGCCCTATATCCCTGAGATCCCAGAGGATGCAGAGGAAACTATAGAGACGGGCTATGTGGATGTTCCACTGCCACGCCTCAGCGGTATGATTTTGCGAGCTAAGTCAAATAAAATACAACAAACCATTTTACTATAACGGAGGCGAAACATGTACTGTAAAAAAGAATGTATTGCCATGCTGCTGGCAGGCGGCCAGGGAAGCCGTCTGTATGAGCTGACACAAATGACCGCAAAGCCTGCGGTCACCTTTGGTGGGAAATATAAGATCATAGATTTCCCCCTGTCTAACTGCATCAATTCCGGTATTGATACCGTGGGCGTGCTGACCCAGTATCAGCCTCTGGCACTGAACGAATACGTGGGGAACGGTGACCCCTGGGATCTGGATAGATCCCGCGGCGGTCTGTCTGTTCTGCCTCCTTATATGGGTAGCCGCCGCTCTGACTGGTATAAGGGCACGGCTAACGCCATTTATCAGAACATCAACTTTATTAAGCAGTATGAGCCAGATTACGTGTTGATCCTCTCTGGCGACCACATCTATCGCATGAACTATGCGGCTATGCTAAGACAGCATAAGGAAACCGGGGCAGCCTGCACCATCGCCACCATTACGGTGCCCATGGAGGAGGCAAGCCGCTTTGGTATCTGCAATACCAATCCCGACGGCTCTATTTACGAATTTGAGGAAAAGCCCAAGGAGCCGAAGAACAACCAGGCATCTATGGGTATCTACATTTTCTCCTCTGAGCAACTGCTGAGATATTTGGAGATCGACGAGGCGGACGAAAATTCCCAGAACGATTTCGGTAAAAATATCATTCCCAACCTGCTGGCAAATGGCGAAAAGGTATATGCATACGCCTTCCAGGGATATTGGAAGGACGTGGGAACCATTGCTTCTTTGTGGGAGGCAAATATGGACCTTCTGGACGGCAACGGCATCAATCTGTCCCAGAGATCCTTCCGCATTCTGTCCCGTAACATTGCCAGAGCCCCTCAGTACGTTGGGGATCGGGCAAAAATCAGCAATTCGCTGATCTCTGAGGGATGTGAGATCAATGGCGAGGTAGAGCATTCCGTACTCTCCGGCGGTGTCATCGTAGAGGAGGGGGCAGTGGTGAGAAACTCTGTCATTATGGAAGACGTGCGAATTTGCAGCGGTGCTACAGTGGATTACGCTATCATTGATAGCGAGAGCGTCATTCTCCCCGGCGTGAAGGTGGGAGAAGAAAATGCGGGTAAGGACACTATCCGTGTGATTGCAAAGGGAAGCGAGGTGAAGTGAGATGCGTAAAACTGCAGGGATTATTTTCTCTAACCTAAACGATAACACCCTGTCTCGCCTGACGGCAGATAGAACGGTTGCAGCCATTCCCTTCGGATGCAGATACCGTCTGGTGGACTTTGCCCTGTCTAATATGATCAACGCTGGCATTACGGACATTTCTATCATTGCTAACTATAACTACCGATCTCTATCCGAGCACATCGGCTCTGGTAAGGACTGGGACCTGGCAAGACGTGTGGGGGGTATCAGCTTCGTATCTCCCTATAAGACGGCACGCACCCCCAATGCGGAAATGTATTCCCATCACCTGGATGCCCTAAAAAATATGCAGGAGCTGATCCGTGAGATTAAGGACGATACCGTCGTTCTCAGTGATACTGACAACCTGTGCAATATCAATCTGGCTGAAATTATCAACGAGCATCAGGAGAAGGGGGCATCCATGACTCTGGTAACCACCCCCTGCCAGCCCACCTTTACCTCTAAAATGCCCATTATGATGGTACAGTCTGACCCCGGGACGGGCAAGGTAATTCGCGCAGTGAAATCTGACAGATGTGTGGAGGGCTTTGACCGCTTCACCAACATCTATATTTTGCGCACCGAATACCTTCTGCATCTTCTGGACGTGGCCTTTGCCAATAACTATAAGAGCCTATCCGAAAACTTCGTGATGAACCATCCCGAGGAGCAGGACTACTACGTGTATCGGTATATGGGTACCGTAGCACCCGTTTCCTCCTTCCAGGATTATTACCACCACAGCATTTCTTTGGCAACAAATCCCCAGTTCCGTGCGGAGCTGTTTGGGGAAAGACAGAGACCCATTTACACCTGCGTTCATAACTCTCCCCCCGTACAGTACGTAGATGGGGCAGAGGTGAAGAATTCTATGATTGCGGACGGTTGCGTTATCGAGGGAACTGTGGAAAATTCCGTTCTGTTCCGCGGTGTTAAGATCGGGCGTGGAGCGGTGGTTAAGAATTCCGTCCTGTTTGCAGGCACCGATATTGGTGACGGGTCTGTGATCAACTGCGTGGTGGCAGATAAGAACGTAACCGTATCTCCCCACAGCACTCTGTCGGGTGCCCCCACTTTGCCCTTCTTTATCTGCAAGAAACGTAAGGTTTAAGTAAAAGTCTAAGGAGGCTGTCTATGAAAATATTATATGCAACCGGTGAAGCAGCACCCTTTGCCGCATCGGGTGGTCTCGGTGACGTAATGGGCGCCCTGCCCAAAACCCTGAGTGCCCTGCATCCGGAGGGCGAGGTAGCTGTCATTATGCCCTATTATGGGCAGATTACCCAGTCCATGCGGGATAAGATTACTCCTGTCACCTCCTTTGTAATGGATTACTCCTGGCGACGGGAGAAGTGCGGTGTGTATACCGCACACCTAGAGGGTGTTACCTACTATTTCATAGATAATGAGCAGTATTTCAGGCGCGGCGGCTCTCTATACGGTCAGTATGACGATGGAGAGAGGTTTGCCTTCTTTAGCCTGGCGGTAATCGAATTTATGCTCCGTACAGGCAATATTCCCGATATTCTGCACGCCAATGACTGGCAGACCGCCATGACCGTGGTATATCTACGCACCAAGTATGCCGACTGTGAGGCATTGCGTAAGGTGAAGACCGTATATACCATCCACAACATTGAATACCAGGGGAAATTTGACCCCTATATTCTCGGCAATATCTTTGCCCTGGAGGAATGTCACAAGTCTATTCTGGAATATGACGGATGCCTGAATTTGATGAAGGGTGCCATCGTATGTGCTGACAGGGTCACTACCGTCAGTCCCAATTACGCCAGCGAGCTGAAGCATGCCTTCTTTGCCTTTGGTCTGCAGAATATTATCAATCTGTATTCCTATAAGATAGAGGGTGTGATCAACGGTATTGATACCGTGTATTTCTCCCCCGACAAGGGTGGGGATATCCAGTATCCCTATGATATAAAGAGCGTCAAAGAGGGGAAGGCTAAAAATAAGCTGGCGCTTCAGGCCAGCCTGGGTCTGCCCCAGGACGCAACCATTCCCATGATTGTTATGATCACCCGCCTGACCCATGCTAAAGGCATTGATCTGGTGCTTCATATTTTTGAAGAGCTACTGCAGGAGAGGGTACAGTTCGTTCTCTTGGGAACGGGGGATGAGAACTACGAGAGAATTTTCGAGGGGCTGGTTGCCAGATACCCTGATAAAGCGAGAGCACTGATTAAGTTTGACCGAGTGCTTTCTAAGGAAATGTATGCATCGGCAGATATCTTCCTCATGCCCTCTAAGAGTGAGCCCTGTGGGTTGGCACAAATGATTGCCTGCTCCTACGGCACCGTGCCCGTTGTGCGTGCAGTGGGCGGACTGTATGACTCCATTATTCCCTTTGGGGTAGATGGGTCTAACGGCTTCCATTTCAGCAATTTTAATGCCCACGAAATGCTCTTTAAGCTAAAGGATGCCCTGAACCTGTATAACAGGGCACAGGGAGAATGGGACGCCCTGGTAGAGCGTGCCATGCAGACAGATTTTACCTGGGAGAAGTCGGCGAAAAAGTATTTACAGCTCTATGAGAGTCTAGTATAATAGAGTATATTTTTAGTTAGGATAAATTTTCGGATGAGTAGCACAAGCAAGAAAACTACAAAGACCAAGGCTCAGGGGCGGGAAAGCACCATGACCGAGGCACAAATTGGTGAGAAGATCAAGGCAAAACTGATGGCGAGAGGGATTGCAGATCCCGCCACCGCCACCCCTGAACAGATGTATCAGGCAGTGGTAGGTGCCATGAAGGATATCATGACACGGAACCGCACCGCCTTTAAGAAGAGAAAGAAGGCACAGGAGAGTAAGAAGGTTTGCTATCTGTGTATGGAGTTCCTTTTGGGGCGTTCTATGCGTAACTATGCTCATAACCTGGGCATTTATGAGAGCCTGTGCAAGGCACTGGAGGGCTTTGGCACCTCCTTTGACACCGTATACGCCTGCGAGATCGACCCTGGTCTGGGTAACGGTGGTCTGGGGCGTCTTGCCGCATGCTTTATGGACTCTCTTAGTAACCTGAGCTATGCCGCAAACGGCTATTCTCTGTGCTATGAGAACGGTCTCTTTAAGCAGAAGCTAGTGGATGGCGAGCAGGTAGAGCTACCTGACGAATGGCTGGATAAGGGTGGCGCATGGCTGTACCCGAAGCCTGAGAGAAGTGTTACCGTCCGGTTCGGCGGTGAGGTAGAAGAAACCTGGGAGGATGGTGCACTGAAAATCGTGCACACCAACTATGACGAGGTAAGGGCCGTTCCCTACGACGTTATGATTCCTGGCGCTGATAACGACGCCACCAATACTCTTCGCCTGTGGAGAGCCAGAGAAAACAGAAGCACCCCCATGACGGGCTATACCTCTCAGGGCACGTATCTAAAGGCCATGGAGGAAAAGGGCAACGCCGAGGAAATCACGAGACAGCTGTATCCCCCCGATCATCATGATTCGGGAAAGCTGCTTCGTCTGACCCAGCAGTATTTCCTGGTATCTGCCTCTCTGCAATCGATCATTCGCGACTATTTTGCAGAAAACGGCTCTCTTGAAAACTTTGAAAATCGAATTGCCATTCACATCAACGATACCCATCCCACTCTGGCTATTCCCGAGCTGATGCGTATTCTGATGGATACCTATTCCTATTCCTGGGATCAGGCGTGGAATGTGATCACCAAGTGTATCACCTATACCAACCACACTGTCATGCCCGAGGCACTGGAGTGCTGGAGAGTGGATCTGTTCAAGATGAAGCTACCCAGACTGTTCGCCATCGTTACCGAGATCAACCGTCGCTTCTGTGCAGATCTGTGGAATCTGTATCCCGGTGACTGGGATAGAATTTCCCGTATGGCAGTGGTGGGCTACGGTCAGGTGCGTATGGCAAACCTGTGCGTAGTGGCGTCTCACACCGTAAACGGTGTGTCTGCCCTGCATTCTGAGATTCTGAAGAACACCATTTTCCACGATTACTATAAAATGACCCCATGGAAGTTCACCAACGTCACCAACGGCGTTGTGCACAGACGTTGGCTGTGTGGAGCCAACCCAGGACTGACCCAGTTGCTTACCGATACCATCGGTAGCGAGTTCCGTCAGTCTCCCGCCATGCTGGCAAACTTTGAGGGGCACGCCTCGGATCCTACCGTTTTGGCACGGCTGGCACAGGTAAAGCGTGAAAACAAAGAGCGGTTTGCCAAGTGGGCGTACAACAAGAGTGGGGTGGTGATTGATCCTAACTCCTTCTTTGACGTACAGATTAAGCGTCTGCATGAATATAAGCGTCAGCTGCTCAACGTGCTGAAGATCATGAGCATCTACAGTGAGCTGGAGGCAAATCCCAATATGGAGATTATCCCCCAGACCTTTATCTTCGGTGCTAAGGCTGCCCCCGGGTATGCTATGGCGAAGAAGATCATTCGCCTGATTTGTTTCCTGGCAAAGGAACTGGAGGCTAACCCTCGCACCAAGGATAAGATCAAGATCGTCTTCATGGAGGACTATAACGTCTCCATGGCAGAGGTGTTGATTCCTGCCGCAGACCTGTCTGAGCAGATTTCTCTAGCGGGTAAGGAGGCATCCGGCACCAGCAATATGAAGCTGATGATGAACGGTGCCCTGACCATTGGTACCATGGACGGCGCTAACGTAGAGATTTGCAATTCCGTGGGTGACGATAACATCTATATTTTCGGCATGAACTCCTGGGAGGTAGAGGAGCTGTGGCGCCAGGGCTACGAGGCGAGAGAATTCTACCATAACTCTCAGCGCATTCGCACTGTTGTAGACCGCTTCAGCCGTCCCATCGGGGGAGAGGACTTCTCCTACATTGCCGACTATCTGGTAAATGGCGGATACAGCGTGGCTGACCCCTATATGTGTCTGGCTGATTTTGAGGCGTACTATAACGAGTACCACCGTGCCCTGAGTGATTACACCACCCAGCCTGAGGAATGGTCCAGAAAGGCACTGGTTAACATTGCCTCCTCCGGTAGATTCTCCTCGGATATCAGTATTCAAAACTACGCCAATAATATCTGGCGAATTTCTCCCGTACGAAAGGGTTGATCTATGAAGCATCTCCGCATCGATGAAAATCGAGTTGTCTGTTGCTTAGGGCGGCTGTCCTATGGCGACGGACGGGAGACAAGCGAAGATCGCCGTGCATTTTTGCACGGCGACTTGTTGTGTTTCCGTTTGGAGGTGCCAAGACAAATTGGGGCAAAAAATGCGTGGGTTTCTCTGCGTTGCGATGCAGACGGAACTGTGCTAACAGTACCCCTGAAATGGTGCGGTATGCGTGCCAATGTTGACCTGTGGGAGGGGAAAACAGATACCCTGCCCGTTGGGCTGTATTTCTTAAGGGGCGAGGTGGAGAGCCTGGCAGGTCACCTGGTGGCATTGCCTAAGATGGGGGATACCTGTGGCTTTTATCCCATAGATCATCGAGACCAATATCCCTACCAGCTCACCGTGTGTGATTTTGCCTATGAAGCACCCCAGTGGGTGTGGGGTGGTATCGTATACCAGATCTTTGTTGACCGCTTCTACCGTGGAGAGGACACCCCCTTGCGCGAGGGGGCTATTCTAAATCCAGATTGGGAGAATGGAATCCCCCAATTCCCCAAATATCCAGGGGCGCCCCTTGCCAACAATATGTTCTTCGGCGGAAACCTGGACGGCGTTCGTAAAAAACTGGATTATATCGCCTCCCTTGGGGTCAGCTGTATTTACCTCAGCCCCATTTTTGAGGCTACCTCTAATCATAAGTATGACACAGGGGATTATATGACGGTAGATGCCGCCTTTGGCGGCGAGGAGGCTCTTGCTCGCCTGATAGAGGAGGCGGGAGAGCGAGGTATCCGCATTGTGCTGGACGGCGTATTTAACCACACAGGAGATGACAGTATTTACTTTAACCGCCGTGGGCGGTATGACTCCCTGGGTGCCTATCAAAGCAGGCAATCCCCCTACTTTGGCTGGTATGATTTCCAGTCCCATCCCGACCGCTATACCTGCTGGTGGGATATCCCCATTTTGCCCAGAATTCACACTGAGCGTCCTGAGTGCCGAGACTATTTTCTCGGGGAGGGTGGCGTCATAGAAAAATATGCCCGCATGGGCATAGGCGGCTTCCGCCTGGACGTGGCAGACGAATTGCCCGACACCTTCCTCGATGGCATGAAGGAAAAGCTATCCTCCATCCGGCCCGACAGCGTGCTGTGGGGTGAGGTGTGGGAGGATGCCTCCCAAAAGATCGCATATGGCAGACGTAGGCGGTATTTCCAGGGGAAACAGCTGGACGGGGTAATGAATTACCCCCTGCGTAAGGGTCTGATCCGGTTCTTAAAGGAAGGAAAGACCCGGGAGCTGGAGCACGCCCTATGTACAGTGATGGCAAACGCACCAAAGCGGATCTTAAATTCCCAGCTAAACCTCTTCGGCACTCACGATACCGTGCGGATCCTCACAGAGCTTGGGGGTGAGGGGGAAAAGGGGCGTACCAACGCAGAGCTGTCCGTTGCCCGCCTGACGGTAAAGGAACGCCAGAAGGGTCTGGCCCTTCTACGCCTGGCATACCTGATCCTAGCTACCGTGCCGGGGGTGCCTATGATCTATTACGGGGATGAAGTAGGCATGGAGGGGTACAGTGATCCCTTTAACCGTTTGCCATTCCCTTGGCATAGAATGGATGAAGCTCTTCTTGAGCATTTCAGACGTGTAGGTGAGATGCGACGGAGCTGCTCGGTGTACCGAGAGGGGGATTTCCGCCTTTTGGTGCTTCGGGAGGACCTCTTAGCCTTCGTACGTGAGGATGAGAGCGGAGACTATATGACCGTGGTCAATATGGGATGCACTAACGTAAGGCTTCTGTCGGACACCCCTATGCGGGATCTGCTGGGGAGAGGCAGAGGTGCCCGCAAGGTTACCCTAAAGCCACTTGTGGGCAGTGTGTTCCTTTTGAAAAAAGACACTAAGATTGTCTTTGAGAGATAAAGAAAAGAGCGGTACGGCGTTTTTTATTTTGGTTTTTAGTGGAAGCGACGTAGCCTTAGGGCATTGGTGACCACGCATACAGAGGAAATGCTCATTGCCAGTGCCCCGAAGGCAGGGGGGAGGGAGATGCCCAGGGGCACCAAAACACCCGCGGCCAGGGGGATGCCGATGGAGTTGTAGATCAGAGCCCAGAACAGGTTCTGTCGAATGTTTCTGACGGTGGCACGGCTGAGACGAATGGCGGTGGTGGCGTCCGCGAGAGAGCTGCGACGCAGAATGATGTCAGCACTTTCAATCGCTACGTCGGTGCCCGCACCGATGGCTACGCCCACGTCAGCACTTACCAGTGCCAGTGCATCGTTGACCCCGTCGCCTATCATACAGACTTTGTGTCCGCTTTTTTGAAGATTTTTAATGTTTTCTGCCTTGTCCTGGGGCAGAAGAGAAGCGGCGTAGTCTGGAATGCCGGCCAGATGGCTGATATGGGACGCTACGGCATCATTATCCCCTGTTAGCATATAGGGGGTGACGTGTAGGCGGTTAAATTCAGAGATGGCACTCTGCGTGTCCTCTCTTAGGGTGTCTGATACAGCCAGCACCCCGAGTATTTCTATACCACGGCTGACGTAGATCAGAGTGCAACCCCTGAGGGAGAAGGCGTCTGCCGCATCCTTTAGGGGGGATATATCCAGCCCCATGTCCTCCATGAGGGTGGCATTGCCGGCGAAGCATTTTTGCCCCTCTACCTTTGCATATACGCCCATGCCCTCTACGGCGGTGAAATCCGTGGCGGTGGGTGCCTCACCCGTCAGCCCCTCTACTATGGCACGTGCAATAGGGTGAGAGGAGGGGGTTTCCAGTGCAAGAGCCAGGGAAGAGAGTGCTTCCTCTGTTATCCCCGGCATAGTCTGCATACCTGCCAGGCTCATTTTGCCCTCAGTGACAGTGCCCGTTTTATCCAGAGCTACGTAGGACACCTGTCCCAGGGTTTCCAGTGCCTCGGCACTTTTGATCAAAATGCCCATTTCCGCACCGCGGCCTGTGGCGGTCATAATAGCGGTAGGGGTAGCCAGCCCAAGAGCACAGGGGCAGGAGATAACCAGGACTGCAATGGCATGCTCAATGCCGTCGGTTAGGGTAGCAACACCGAAGGCGGAAAGCAAAGACCAAACCCCAAAGGTTATAAGAGAAATGCCAAGAACGGCAGGAACGAAAAATCCGCTGACCCTATCGGCGATTTTAGCAATGGGAGCCTTGGAAGCCACGGCATTTGATACCATTCGCACCGTTTGGGCAAGGGAGGTATCCTCCCCCACGCGGCAGGCACGCACGGTGATAAAGCCACTGACCAGAATACAGCCACAGTAAACGGAGGCCCCGATGGGCTTGTCCGTGGGGAGGCTTTCACCCGTCAGGGTGGATTCGTCTGCCTGACCGTAGCCATCTACGACCTCGCCGTCCACAGGCACTCTTTCCCCTGCACGGATCAGCACCAGGTCTCCTACAGTCACCTGAGAGAGGGGGAGGGTAATCTCCACCCCGTCCCGTAGAACCCGGGCGGTATCGGGGGTCAGACCGGATAGGGCACGGATGGCAGCAGCAGTTTTATCCTTTTGCCGCCCCTCCAGGGTCTTACCCAGGGTTACGAGGGTTAGGATCATACCTGCACTCTCTGCATACACCTGGGGCATACCGTGAGAGCCGTGAGTAGCATATTTGCCACCTATAAGAATCGTGATTAGGACAACCAGGGTCTGTAGAACAGCGGCCCCGGCCCCAAGGCAGATCAGGGTATCCATATTGGGGGCACGGCGTCTGGCGGCTATAAGACCGCTTCTGAAATACTTTCGGTTAATGATAGCAACCGCCAGTGCCAGGATCAGCTGGACCCCGACGTAAAGGGCGGGGTGATGGCGGTAGTCAAGGAAGGCGGGGAGGGGAGCATCAAAGAGCATGACCCCCATGCACACGTAGGTCAGGGGCAGGGTCAGCACCAGAGAAAGAAGAAGTCTGGCAAGAGAGGTCTTCTCCGGGGGAGGCAGGGATGCAGCCCCATGGCTTTCATAGGGCATACAGGTAAAGCCAGCCCGCT
>JAZORW010000194.1:0-9021 GCA_045656805.1 Eubacteriales bacterium
ATCAGGACGGGTGGTATAAATTCTCAGATGATCCTCTACCTCCACCAGAGGGAAGTTCACGAAGGCACCCCTGGACTTACCGATCCAGTTTACCTGCTGCTGTTTAATATTCAGGGGGTATTCTACCTCGTCCAGACCTTCGAGCAGCTTGTCTGCATATTCGGTAATACGGAGATACCATACGTCCTTGGACTTCTGGATAATGTCAGAGTGACAAATATCACACTTGCCGCCCTGGCTGTCCTCGTTAGAGAGAACTACTTTACAAGAGGGGCAATAGTTAACCAGTGCAGTATTTCTGAACACCAGGCCTGCATCAAACATCTTCAGGAAGATCCACTGGGTCCACTTGTAGTAGTCCTCCTCAGTGGTATCAACAGTGCGATCCCAGTCGAAGGAGAAGCCAACCCGCTTCAGCTGGCTGGTAAATCTCTCAATGTTCTTATCGGTTACCTGTCTGGGATGGATACCCGTCTTGATAGCATAGTTTTCGGTAGGCAGACCAAAAGCATCAAAACCGATGGGGAACAGAACGTTATACCCCTGCATACGCCTCTTACGGCTGACAACCTCCAGGCCACTGTATGCCTTGATGTGACCAACGTGCATACCTGCACCGGAGGGATAAGGGAATTCTACCAGACCGTAGAACTTGGGCTTATCAGAAGGTGCCTGTGCGTGGAAGGCACCGCACGCCTCCCATTTGTCCTGCCATTTGCTTTCAATTGTTTTAAAATCGTACTTCATCCTTGGTTTCCTCTATTTGTAATTCAATCGTTATCGGTTTGGGTGAGATGGCTGATATCCACCTGATTTTCCACCTTTTGCAGTCGCTCAAGACGGTAATTTTCACGAGATTCACGGTCAAAAACGTGAACAATAACGGAGTAAAAGTCAAGCAGAACCCAGTTGCCTCCGCCGGCACCTTCAATGCCTCTGAGGGTCGCATTTCTTTGGGTCATCTCATAATCCAGATCATCAGAGAGGGATCTGACGTGGGTGGAGGAACGGCCCGTAGCTAAAAGATGGTAGTCGGTCAGGGTGGTGTCCTCTTCTACACGGAACAGCTGAATATCCTCAGCTCCCTTTTTGTAAAGCAGCTTTACCATCTCTTCCGCCAGCTCAGCAGAGGATGCCTGACGCATGTCCTTAATTTCTTCCATGTGAATCTCCTATTTGTGAGGGACTGTCACCAAGCAGCGTTTGCATATATGCCAGTGCCTCTTTTGTATCTTTTTGAATATGCATTTGATTTCTTTTGAGATATTCCAGGGTGTTTTCCAGTATTTTGAGCACTGTCAGATACAGATGCTCTTCTTTCATAAGAGTGACTTTATCTACGCCCCAAAACGTTGCCCGCATTTCTTGGCACGCAGCCCAACTCCTGCCCGCCTCTATATAGTCGGCAAGGAAGAGGATACAGTCAAAGAGGGTCATCCCCACCTTTCCCGTAGTGTGGCAATCCACGGCACTGATGATCTCCTCAAGTGCGAAATCGGCAAAATCCCTTTTGATCATGCCGACCGCCGTCTTCCCGTGTAAAACCTGGGGGGAAAGCTGCTCATCCTGGCTCTCAGGTATTCCATACGCACGAAGAAGTGCAATTTGCTCCGGCGTGGATAATTCCTTTGTAATATCGTGTAGCAGGGCTGCTGCACGCAGGGCCGGAATTTGCTCCGGAAGATAGATCTCTCCCAGTGCCACTGCCTCTGCCTCTACGCCCAAGGTGTGAATAAAACGCTTAGGCGATAGCCGTTTTTCAACCTCTGCCCGCAATAGGTCCAGTTTTTCTTTGGTCAGGGTCACTTGTACAGCCCTCTTTTACGAATGTACTCTGATACCGCAGGTGCTACACACTTTTCAGGCTCAGAATATTTCCCCAGCCGAATTTGCGAAGAGGACAAGGGATAGGCAGGCACGGGAATCATAATGACCTGCTTACCGTACAACTCCATGAGCCTTTTGTTTTGTGCATTGATCTTCGCCGTCATTTCAGGGTCATTTTCCCTGCGGACACAGTAAACCGTGGCAAAATCAAAGATACGCTCGGGATGGAACCACTCGTGAATGGTCAGCATCATATCCGTGCCTACGAGAAAGGCAATGTCCATGTATGGGTTACGAAGCTGACAAATGGTATCCGCCGTATAGCTGGGGCCCTTACGCTTCATTTCAATATCGGACACAACACAAAAGGGCAATCTGCCAAACGCCAATTTGCACATTTCAATGCGATCCTGATCCGTAACACCCTCAGGCAATTCCTTATGGGGCGGAATACGGGAGGGAATAATGAGAGTTTCAGAGGGCCTTACGTAGTGCATAAACGCCTGCAACGCATATTCATGCCCCAGGTGTGGTGGAGAAAAGGTGCCACCGTAAACGCCCAAAATAGGTTTCATCATGGAAGCTCGATCCTCTTTTTGTTAACAGAAGCCTTATAAAGCACGAAACGGTTACCTACGGTAGAAACTACGTCTGCCCCCGTCATTTCAGCCAAGATCTGACCAGCCTCACGGGCGGAATATTCGCAGTTGTCGAGACACTTTACCTTCATGAGTTCTCTGGCCTCCAGGGCATTAGAGACCTGTCGTGCCATTTCTTCAGTAATGCCACCCTTTCCTACCTGGAAAATACAGGGCATATCGTTAGCGAGTCCACGTAGGTAGGCTCTCTGTTTACTAGTAATCATAAAAAATCCTTATAGTTTTTTTGTGAGTCTGGGAAGCAGCTCGGCAATAAAGCTACGCACTGCATTTCCTCTGTGACTGATTTTGTTTTTCTCCTCCAGGCTCGCCTGTGCAAAGGTACATCCGATAGAGGGGATATAGAATAAGGGGTCATAGCCGAAGCCACCGTTGCCACCTGAGCGGGCGTGCAAGATCTCACCTACGCACTCTCCTCGTACAGTGAAGCTTTCACCGTCAGGGAATACACAGGCAATTGCACACACGTAACGGGCCGTTCTATCCGTCTTATACGCCAGATTCTTCAGCACCAGATCGTTATTTGCCTCATCGTCGCCACCGCTGTATCTGGCACTGTACACACCGGGCTCACCGCCCAGCGCATCAATAGAAAGCCCGGAGTCGTCGGCAAAGGTGATATAGCCCTGCTTAGCACCGCAGGATGCCTTGATATACGCATTTTCCTCAAAAGTGGTGCCGGTTTCCTCAATGTCGTCGTGGTAACCGATATCAGAAAAGGAAAGAAGCTCGAAGGGACCGATTTTGTCCTCAAGTTCTGAAAGCAATACACGAAATTCTCTCAGCTTATGGTGGTTATGAGTTGCTAAAAGTAACTGTATCATGAAAACAGTGCCTCCGCAAATTCAGAAGAGTCAAAGGGCTTCATATCGTCGATGCCCTCCCCCACGCCAATAAACTTCACGGGGATGCCCAGATTCTTTTTAATTGTCAGAACGATTCCGCCCTTGGCAGTGCCATCCAGCTTTGTCAGAATAAGACCTGTGATCTCTGCAGCACCGCAGAATTCCTTTGCCTGCAGGATGGCGTTCTGACCCGTTGTAGCATCCAGCACCAGCAAAGTTTCTCTTGCGGATTCAGGCAATTCTCTCGCAATAATACGGTTGATCTTGCCCAGCTCGTCCATCAGATTCTTCTTATTGTGCAGACGACCCGCAGTATCTATGAGCAGCACGTCTGCCTTGCGGCTCTTTGCAGCACTGATGGCATCAAAGACTACCGATGCAGGGTCAGCACCTGCTGCCTGACGTACCAGATCCACGCCTGCTCTATCACACCAAACTGCCAGCTGCTCTGCGGCGGCAGCACGGAAGGTGTCCGCCGCAGCCACCACCACCTTTTTCTTCTGCCGTTTCAGCTCATAGGCGATCTTACCAATAGAGGTGGTTTTACCAACGCCATTGACGCCAATGACCAAAATGACAGAGGGCGTAGTGTCCAGATGCAGACCGTCATTGTCCCCTACCATCTCACGCAGCTGCTCATACAGCAAATTTTTGATTTCCTCGGGGTCCTTAACGTGTTCTTCCTTCGCCTTATCGCGGAGATCATCCAGCAGCTCCATGGTGGTTTCTACGCCGATATCCGCCTCGATAAGTAGCTCTTCCAGTTCTTCAAAGAGATCCTCGTCCACGCGAGAAAAGCTGCGAAACAGTGCGTCAATTCTTCCGAAGATCGCCTGCTTTGTCTTAGAAAGTCCACTTTTCAGTTTGTCAAAAAAGCTCATACAACTAATCCTTGTCCGTCAGTTCCATTTTTTTGGTCTCCATTTCCGCGATATCTACGCAGATGACCTTAGATACACCCTTCTGAGGCATGGTAACACCGTACAGGCGGTCTGCGATCTGCATAGTACCGCGACGGTGGGTGATCAGTATAAACTGAGTATCCGAGCAGAAACGCTTCAAATATTCACCAAATCTGAATACGTTTACCTCGTCCAGGGCTGCCTCCACCTCATCAAGAATACAGAAGGGTGTGGGGTGCAGCTTCAAAATGGAGAAGAAGAGTGCAATTGCCACGAAGGCCTGCTCACCGCCGGACAGGAGAGAAAGGCTGTCGATCTTCTTGCCGGGAGGTGCTACGTTGATCTCGATGCCACAGGTAAGAACGTTGTCAGGATCGGTAAGGGTCAGCTCAGCCATACCGCCGCCAAACAGCTCACGGAATACAACGCCGAAGTTAGCGTTAATTTCCTCGAAGGCGGTTACGAAGGTCTGTGCCATCTCTGCCTCTAGCTTTCGAATGATTTCAGTCAGATCCTGATATGCATCACGCAGGTCGGTATACTGACCGTTTACCTGGTCATACTTCTCCTTCACATCCAGATAATCCTGGATAGCAGTGGGAGAATAACCACCGATGTTTCTCAGGCGGTTATAGCAAGAGACCGCAGTCTGACGCATCTCGTTTTCATTTTCGGGAGTAACCGCAGGGTATTCTGCCGCCACGGCATCCTCATAGCTCATGCCGTACTCCTCCTGCAGACGCACGGATAGCTTTTCCTGTTGCTCACAAAGCTGCTGATATCTGACCTCAGAGTTATAGAAAACACGAGTTACGTTGTTCTTCTCATTCTCCCGGATCTTAATGTACTCATTTAGCTCGGTGAGGCGTTTATCATAACCCAGCATATCTGCCTGAAGGCCCGTACGGCTCTCACTCAGCATCTCCAGCTCTTTTTCCAGAGACGTCTTTGCAGTCAGGCGGTTGCCGTTTTCGCTATCCAGATCCGTAATACTCTGCTTCAGGCGGGCGGTTTCCTCGTTTTGACGGGCAAGATCAGCCTCCAGGGCATCCAAACGCCCCTGAGAGCCCTCTGCCATTGCCTGAGAGGCTTCTACGTCCCTACCGATCTCAGCGATGCGGATCTCCAGCTGCTGCAGCTTCTGAGTCAGACTGTCTCTGATGGCAAGGTGCTCGCCCAGCCGCTGGTTTACCTCTTCTCTATACGTCTTCAGCTCGTTCAGGGCCTTCTGCTGATCGCCCAGACTCTTTTCTTTAGCGTCGATTTCTTCCTGATGGAAGCCCTGTCTGCCATCCAGTGCCTCCAGATCCTCACGGAGCTTCTCCAGCAGACTTTCATTGGCAGATAGCCTTGCGTTAGCAGAATCCAGGGCGGAGAACTGGGTGCGAGCCATGCTGTATAGCAGCTCTTTATTCTGCTCAGCATCTGCCACAGCCTCTTTGTTAGAGCGGATCTCCTCGTCGATCTCCTTTAGCTCTTCTTCCAGCTCCTTAATTTTCTCGCCGATCTGTCGGGCTTCCTCACGTAGCTCGACGATCTCGCCGTTTCTTGCCAGGATACCTGTTCCCTCATTCTTAAGAGAACCACCTGTCATAGAACCGCCGGCATTGATGATCTGACCGTCAAGGGTGACGATACGCACCTTATGCTTCAGTTCCTTAGCACCAAGGACGGCATTATCCAGAGTATCAAAGACCACGGTACGCATCAGTAGCCACTGCACGATACCACGGAAGGTGTCGTCACAGTCTACCAGCTCGTCCGCACGTGCAACGTAGCCCTCCAGGTCTGCTGCATCACGCACCTCATCGGTTTCTCCGCCGGGGCGGATAGTATTGACGGGCAGGAAGGTGGCACGGCCCTTGTCGGCACGCTTCAGTGCTTCAATGGCAGCCTTCGCCGTCATATCCGTATCGGTAACGATGTGCTGAGCAGAAGAGCCCAGTGCCATTTCCACAGCGGTCACGTACTCTCTGTGAATCGTAACCAGGCTGGAGAGAGGCCCGTAAACCGTTCCACGGATACGCCCCTCCTCATATTCACTCATGACCACCTTGACAGAGCGGCCAAAGCCCTCCATCTGATCCATCATTCTCTGCAGGTCTGCCGCACGGTTTTCCTTGGTACTGCGACTAACCTTCAGAGTGCCGATCTTTTCAGCGGTCTTCTCTTTTCTTGCCAGTAGAGCCTCGGTAGCACGGTTGCAGGATTCAATGGCTTCGTCCTGCTCTGCTACCTTCGCCTTAAAGCCTGCGGCATTCTTCTCGCAAAGAGTTGCTTCCTGACGCAGTCTTTCTCCGTTTTCCTCGTAACCCTTGATTTCCTCAAGGATAGAGGTATGTTTATCCTGATCCCCCTGCCTTGCACTCTTCAGCACGTCCAGGCGTACGCGAAGGTCAGCGATTTCAATATCCAGTGCTTCAATTTTCTTCAGGGACTCTGCCAGCTCAGCCTCCAGCTCTTTGATGTGCTGCATCTCGGCATTCTGCTCGCATAGAAGCTCCAGCTTCTCGCCCATAATGTTATCTTTTTCCGTAAGGTTGGCATCCTGCTTTGCCTTGAAGGAGCTTAACTCCTCCTTGGCACTTGCCAGATTCTTTTCCAGCTCTGCCCGTCTTGCCTCACACTGGGCGATCTGCAGATTCGCATGACCGATCTCGGTGGCAATAACGTCGCTGCGGCTGGTCAATTGGTGAATCTGTTCCTTTACCTGGTTGATATTCTGCAGGATACCCTCGCTACGATACAAACTCTTGGTACGGATCTCATCCAGCTCTCCCCGCTCCGCATACAGCTTTTCCACCGTAGCGTTCAGGGTGTCCATTTCTTCCTTTTGGGTGCGATATGTAGTCTCCGCACTCTTTACGTCCTCGTAAATCTTGCCGGTATCATACAGCCAGAGGGCAACGTCAACAGCACGCTTCTCCTCCTTAATGCTCTCGCCTCTGCGGGCTCTCTCGGCCTCCTTTTCCAGGGGACCCAGCTGCTCCTCGTACATGGCGATCTGCATGGAGGTGGTTTCCATGTTTTTAGCGGTGGCTTCCAGCTTCAGCTCTGTTTCATGCTTTCTGTGGCGATATCCGGAAATACCTGCCGCCTCCTCAAATACGTTACGTCTGTCCTCGCTCCTGCGAGAAATCATTTCAGCGACCTTACCCTGACCGATAATGGAATAACCGTCACGGCCAATACCCGTGTTCATGAACAGCTCGTGCACGTCCTTACGGCGGCAAACCTTGCGGTTGATCATAAACTCAGAGGGGCCGCCCTTGAAATAACGACGGGTAACGGTCACCTCATCATAGGGTACGTCAAAGCGGAAATTGGGGTCCGTATTATCAAAGCAAACAGAAACCTCGGCAAATCCCATAGGACGACGGATATCGGTACCGCCAAAGATGACGGAGTCCATGGTATTGCCTCGGATATTTTTACTGGAAACCTCACCCAAAACCCAACGCATAGCGTCGGAAATGTTGGATTTACCGCTTCCGTTGGGTCCTACGATTACGGTGGTACCCGGCTCGAAGGTCAAAACGGTACGGTTTGGGAAGGATTTGAACCCGTGAATTTCTAGGCTCTTCAGATACATACAAATCTCCTATGCCGTCAATCGGCAGATTAGTCAGTCATTCCAAAAAGGATCAGTGCTTCTTTTGCAGCATTCTGCTCTGCTTCTCGCTTGGTTTTTCCTGTGCCATGCCCCACGATGTTGCTATTGAGTCGGGCAACAACACGGAAAAGTCTGTCATGGGCAGGGCCGCTCTCCTCTACTACCTCGTAGGAAAGAAGCTCTTCTCCGTCCCCCTGCACTAACTGAAGCATGCGGGTCTTATAATCTCCGCCACGTAGCTTTTTACAGGTTTCAAACTCAGGAGCCATCAATCGAAGAATGAGCTGATGGGCAGCCTGAGGGTCAGTTAAATAGCTGTCCAGGTACACCGCTGCAAACAGTGCCTCCAGTGCATCGGACAGGAGGGAGGGGCGTTGTCTGGCACCCTGCTCTCCACGCCCAAGACGTAGATACTGTCCCAGCTCAATTTCCGACGCTACTCTTGCCAGTGTGCCCTCGCACACCAGGTGCTGACGGAATTGGGTCAGATCCCCTTCGGAGAGGTCGGGAAAGATACGGTACAGCTCCAGGCTGACCGCCTGCTGCAGGATCGCATCCCCTAAAAACTCAAGACGCTCGTTAGATTCTAAAAGTAGCTCTGACGTGCGACTCTCATTGACGAAGGTGGTATGTGTCAGGGCCGTAGCCAAGAGTTGCGTATCGTGAAACGTATAGCCAATGGTGGCCTCAAGCTCGGTCACGGTCTGTGACACCTCCTTTTAGGCTTCTCCCTCCTGAGGGTTATCGCCTTTTTTCTTTTGTTTTCTGGCGGCCTTTTCCGCCTTTTCCTTTGCCTTCTCGTTTTCGTTTCTCGCCTTGGCACGCAGCTTCATCTGATCGCTGTGGCCCAGAGAGAAGACGGCAATGTCACGGTTGATACCGCTCTGGCTAAACATCACTGCCTGCTTAATGGCGTGCATGATCGCATTTGCATCCGAGGAGCCGTGAGCCTTGATCACGGGCTTTGCAATACCCAGAAGAGGTGCGCCGCCGTATTCAGAGGAATCGTAAGTGTGCTTCAGGGCACGGATCTTACCGCGAATGGTCTGGGCAGAAATCTTAGTCAACGGGTTGGATTTCAAAACGTCGGACAACAGATCCCACACGAAACGACCCATCCCCTCGGTATATTTGAGAAGAATATTTCCCGTAAAGCCGTCGGTCACCAGCACGTC
>JAZORW010000195.1:0-1188 GCA_045656805.1 Eubacteriales bacterium
TTTGGATGTGGAGGTTCATCTGTGCCTCACGCACAAAGGCGGTGAGGAACTCCTCCAGCAGCTCACAGTCAAAGTCGCCTACCTTGTCGGCAAACAGCAGCACGTCAAAGCCCAGATATGCCCGTCCGCCAAAGTCTACGGCACACAGGATCAGGCTCTCGTCCATGGGCAGGATAATATCGCCGTAACGGCGGATACCGCGGCAATCGCCTGCTGCCTCACGGAATGCACGACCCAGGCAAATACCGATATCCTCGGCGGTGTGATGTCCGTCCACCTGGGTATCTCCCTTACAGGTCAGGGTCAGGTCAAAGTTACCGTGCTTTGCAAACAGCTCCAGCATATGGTTAAGGAAGCCAAGTCCCGTATCAATGGAGTAGTTCCCCTGTCCGTCCAGACACAGGTTTAGTGCAATATCGGTTTCCGACGTTTTGCGGTTAACGATAGCTTCTCTCATATCATAGCTCCTTTAAGATGTCTTGGATGGTGTCCACCAGGGCTTTCATTTGCTCCCGGCTACCGATGGTGATACGTACGCATCTTTCAATGCGGGCATCCCCTAAATACCGCACCAGAATGCCTCTTTCCTTTAGGGCAAGGTACAAATCCCGTCCGTGAATTCTCTCATGCTCTGCCAAAAGGAAATTAGCCCGAGAGGGGGTCAGGGAGAAGCCCAGGGAGGTGAGCTGCTCTCTCGTCCATTCTCTAACACGGACCACCTCGTCACGGCAGGTGCAGAAATAGTCTCTATCCCGGGTGGCGGCAGTAGCGGCGATGAGGGACAGACGGTTAATGTTATAGGGGTTAAAGGAATACCGCAGGGTATTCAGGTCAGAGATCAGGGGGGCGGCACCAATGGCAAAGCCTACACGGGCACCCGCCAGGTTTCTGGATTTAGAGAAAGTACCGATGACCAAAAGATTATCATATTCTTCTGTCATGGGAATACAGCTCTCATAGGCGAAATCCGCATACGCCTCGTCTACCACCACCACACGGTTAGGGTCAGCGGTTACCAGGCGGCGAATTTCCTCCGGGGGCAGAGCAATGCCCGTCTGGGCATTGGGGTTGGCCAGCACCAGCATTCCTTTCTTTCGGGATAGCTTGTCCACGTCTACGCTCAGGTCTTCCTTCAGTGCCACCGTTTGGTAGGGCAGAGAAAAGAAGGAGGCAAACACGGGATAAAAG
>JAZORW010000196.1:0-1043 GCA_045656805.1 Eubacteriales bacterium
CCCGCATACCCTTAATTCTTGCGGCGATCTCCAGCATCTGGTTCAGGGTCGTTTCGTTGTGTGCGTTCATGTCTTTCTCCTCCTTAGGATAAAGTTTTTGGTAGTAGGTCGGACAAAAAACAAAAAACACGTCCGCCTCAAAACTTTGAGACGAGCGTGTAAACACCCGCGGTACCACTCAAATTGCACGCAATGCGTGCCACTCTTCGGACTCCATCAAGCCCTATGCTCTAACGCGGCAATCGCGGAGGCACCTACTTGAAAAACTTTGGGCACCCCGACTCGGAAGGGATAGGAGAGGAACGGTCTTTTGTCAGGATCACAGCACCCCTGACTCTCTGGGAAAGGACTGGGTTCTTCCGTCTTCGTCACAGTCTTTATAAATTATGAACCGATTATAGCACTGCAAAAAAGGGTTGTCAAGTACTTTTTTGTACTTTTTTGTTTTTCTTGGCTTCAAAAAAGCAGGCACCCGGTAAGGGACCCGCTCTCTCGTTCGCCTCTTAATTTACGGTAGAAAAGCCAAAGAGCTTTTCTGCGTTGCCGTGGAGAATCGCCTCGTTTTCCTCCCGGGTCAGCCCAATAGCGTCGAAACGATTGACCTCCTCCAGGGGATGCCACATGGGATAGTCCGTGCCGAACAGCACACGGTCTGCCCCATACAGACGCACGATGCGGCGCGCCTCCTCACTGGACAGTGCATATAGAGAGGACGAGCAATCCACGTAGAAGTTTTCAAATCCTGCCAGTTGCTCTGCCGCCTCACTCCAAATAGACCACCCACCAAAGTGGGCACCTACCACGGTCATGCGGGGAAACCGCTTTAAAATAGGGATCAATCGATTTGGGTTGGACATATCATACCGCTTATCTCCGGTGTGCAGGATCAGGGGAAGTCTGCCCTCGCACGCCTCATAGATCGCCATACATCTGGGATCGTCCAGGGCGATACCCTGAATTTCCGGGTGTAGCTTTACCCCACGGAGGTCCAGGGACAGAATATGCTCTGCCTCCCGGGCGATATTAGGATCGTCCGGGTGCAT
>JAZORW010000197.1:0-6751 GCA_045656805.1 Eubacteriales bacterium
GCGCCCTTGGCGGTCTTGCCCATCTTCTTGCCCTCGGAGTTGAGCAGCAGGGTGATGGTCATGGCATGGGCATCCTTGCCCAGCTTACGGCGGATCAGCTCGGTACCGCCCAGCATGTTGGACCACTGGTCGTCACCGCCAAACTGCATATTACAGCCATAGCGGCGGAACAGCTCCAGGAAGTCGTAGGACTGCATGATCATGTAGTTGAATTCCAGGAAGGAAAGACCGTGCTCCATTCTCTGCTTATAGCACTCGGCACGCAGCATATTGTTGACAGAGAAGCAGGCCCCCACCACACGCAGCAGCTCTACGTAGTTCAGCTGCAGCAGCCAGTCTGCATTGTTGACAACGATCGCCTTGTCCTCGGAGAAGTCGATAAAGCGGCTCATCTGCTCTCTGAAGCACGCCACGTTATGGGCGATGGTCTCGGGGGTCATCATCTGGCGCATATCAGTACGACCGGAGGGGTCGCCGATCATGGCAGTACCGCCACCGATCAGCACGATGGGCTTATTGCCTGCCATCTGCAGACGCTTCATCAGGCACAGAGCCATGAAGTGGCCTACGTGGAGAGAATCTGCCGTGGGGTCAAAGCCAATGTAGAAGGTGGCCTTGCCTGCGTTGATCATTTTCTCAATTTCTTCTTTGTCGGTAACCTGGGCGATCAGCCCACGGGCAACCAGTTCCTCATAGAGTGTCATAGGGGTCTCCATTACCTTTTCGGTTTCTTATAATTATTTACGTATTATACTCTCTTTTTACCCTTCTGTCAATACACAGACAGGGGAGGGGCGTCCCACACAGTGACGGTGGCACCGCAGGCGGATTTGATCAGGCCCCGGAAGGCTGAGAGAATGGCCTTCTCGGTAAAATAGTGTCCCGCCTCGATGAGGGTCAGCCCAGCCTGGGCTGCATCCACGGCGGCGTGATAGCCCGCCCTGCCGCATACAAAAGCGTCTGCCCCACAGGCAATGGCGGTGGGGATCATATCCTTTCCTTCTCCGCCGCAGACGGTGACGTAGCGGATGGTTTTACCGCCGTCTGCCACGGTGACCATGGGGGTGGACAGGGCACTCTTTACGGCCTCACCCAGCTCCTTTGCCGTTACGTGGGTAGGCAGGAAGCCGCCCCGCAAGATCTGCTCTTCCCCCAGGGGAATGCTGTTGGTGAGCTTTAGGGCGTCTGCCAAAAGGTCGGACACGCCGCCGGGGGCGGCGTCGGCACGGGTGTGGAAGCACATGACAGAAATGCCTGCCTTTACGAGATCCAGCACCGGGGCACCCTTGGGATCCTCAGGGGAGAGGTAGGACAGGGGACGGTACAGGAAGGGATGGTGGGAAACGATCACGTCGGCACCCACCTCGATTGCCTTATCCACAGCCTCACGGGTGACGTCCAGGCATACCAGGGCGTGGCGAACCTCTTTTTTGGGGTCGGGGCAGACCATCAGGCCGTCTCTGTCCCACTCACAGGAAAGCTCCGGGGGATAGGATAGGCATAGGCGGTGATATAGGTCCTGAATCGTCATAGGAGTGCCTCCAATTCATGCAGTAGTGTCAGATCCTCTCCCGGATCTTGTCCCCCCGTCTGCCGCCCGGTGACAGAGCGGGTCAGGGTCTGAACGTGTGATTTTACGTAAGGGAGGAACAGGGGGTCTTGTTCGCCCCTCGTTAGCTCCGGTACCCCCAAGAGCGCCTCCAGGGGTGAGAGGGTATAGGGTGTGCCCTCATAGTGGACGCACAGGCAGGCGTACAGCCGCCCCCCTGCACGGCATAGGGTCTCGTCCTCTACGATAAAGCCCTCTTTCGCCAGATACCGTCTCAGGTGTGCCGCCCGTGTCATGGGCTGGAGGATCAGGCGTAGGTTGGGATCACGGACAAAGGGGGACGCCTCTAAAAGGGAGGCAATCAGCTCTCCCCCCATGCCACATATGCTGGCATCGGTGATCCCCTCATTTTCCAGGCCGCACAGACCCGAGGTCAGGCGCAGGGAAACTCTGTCCAATAGTCCCGCCTCCTCTGCGGTGGCACGGGCGCGATCCAGAGGGCCCCTTGCAATATCCGTGGCGATGGCGTGGGAAATTTTTCCCGTTTGCAATAAAAAAACAGGCAGGTAGGCGTGGTCGGTGCCGATGTCGGCAAAGCACGCATCCTGCCTGACATAGGCCGCCGCAGCACGCAAACGAGCGTCAGGTGCGGTCTTAGGCATGATTATTTTCCCTCAAGGTAGGTGTTGATCTTCTCCAGCAGGGCGTCCAGATCTGCACCGTGTACCAGGCAGGCGTCCTCGATGCTCTCCCCACGGGAATGGGGGCAGCCCAGGCAATGCATGCCGATCTCAAAAAAGAACTCTGCGGTCTCGGGTGCTGCGTCCAGCACCTCACCGATGATCATATCCTTCGTTACTACCATATCTTTTTGCGGAGGGATCTCCGCGCTCCTTTTCATTTTTCATTTTTATTATATCCACCCCTATACCCTTTGTCAAGGGAAAAGCGGGTGGAAGTGCCTGCCATACGGGAATAAATCAACGGGGTGTCTTTACAAAAAGGGAAGTTTATGGTAAAATAGCTTGAATATGGGGACAGCGTGTTTTTTTCGCCCTTTCGCTGTCTATCCTAAGCATAGGAAAAAGGGCAGGAGGTTTGGTTTGATTATTGCACTGGAAGAGGCAAAACGCCGTTTGGGCACCCTGGAGGAGCCCGTAGAGCAGCTTCGCTCCTCTCTGCATATTGCAGAGCTGATCGAGGAGGCAGCTGAGCTGGAGGCCAAGACCTATGCCCCCGATTTCTGGGGGGATCAGGAAAACTCCGGTAAGATCCTGCAGCGGCTGAAGCAATGCAAGGATACCGTAGAGAGATACAATGCCCTGGTAGCACGGCTGGAGGATACGGCAGTGCTGATCGAGATGGCCATTGAGGAAAATGACGAGTCCTCCGTGGAGGAGGTTCGGGCAGAGGTGGATTTTATCCAGGACGAGGCAGAGCGTATGCGTCTGGAGACCCTGCTGACGGGGCAGTACGATAACTGCAACGCCATCCTTTCCTTCCACCCCGGTGCCGGCGGCACCGAGGCACAGGACTGGGCATCCATGCTGTACCGTATGTATTGCCGTTGGGGAGAATCCCACGGATATACCGTAAAGCTCATTGACTGGCTGGACGGGGATGAGGCAGGACTGAAGTCCGCCACCCTGATGATCGAGGGCCCCTGGGCATACGGATACCTGAAGAGTGAGAACGGTGTACACCGCCTGGTGCGTATTTCTCCCTTTGATGCCTCCGGCAGACGGCAGACCTCCTTCGCATCCGTGGAGGTTATGCCCGAGTTTGAGGACGACAACACGGTAGAGATCCGCCCCGAGGATATTGAGGTCACCGCCCACCGCTCCAGCGGTGCGGGCGGTCAGCACATTAACAAGACCCACTCTGCTATCCGCATCCTGCATATCCCCACGGTCATCGTGGTGGGCTGCCAGACCGAGCGTTCCCAGCTGCAGAATAAGGAAACGGCCATGAAGATGCTACGCTCCAAGCTGATGGAGATCAAAATGAGAGAGCATCTGGATAAGGTGTCCGACATTCAGGGTGTGAAGACCAACATTGAGTGGGGTGCCCAGATCCGTTCCTACGTATTTATGCCCTACACTCTGGCCAAGGACACCCGCACCGGCTTTGAAAACGGAAATATTCAGGCAGTGATGGACGGTGACATTGACGGATTTATCAACGCATACCTGACTATGAATTCCAAAAAGGCATAAGGGGGACAACAAAATGCTTCGTAAGACACGACCCATTTTAGCCATTACCCTGCTGGTGCAGGCAATGACCCTATTCTTCCTGTTCATTTTGCAGGTGGCAAAGCGGCGTAGCCTGGCACAGGCGTTCCTTGCCGTGGCTGCCTTCTCCGCCACCGGCGGCGTATATCTTTTGTGGCAGGAAAGAGAAGAGGCAAAAGAGGCCGAGGAAAACAAGAGACTGGCAAAAGAGCTGTTCTCGGGAGATGAGGAATATCAAATTCCCCTGGATGAGACCGCCAGCGAAAAGGAATTTAAAAAGCTGTAAGAATTACGAAAAAGACCCTTGCGGTGCAAAGGTCTTTTTCTTTTTTTATTTTTCAAAACAAAACTTTTTCCCTGCCACGCTTTGACACGCTTCGTGCCGCGGGGGGAATATAATCAAAGAAAAAAGGCATGTGTAAAGGAGGCACTATGTTGGGGGAAACCGCATTCGTTAAGGTTCGCTTTCACGAGGGGGTGCTGGAGTGTGCCCTGTGCGGGGAGGTGGATCACCACAGTGCGAGAGCACTCAGGGAGAGGCTGGACAAGGAGCTGTTTATGCACCGCCCGCGCCTGTTTATCCTGTCGCTGGAATATGTATCCTTTATGGATTCCAGTGGGCTGGGGCTCATTCTGGGACGGCTGAGTGTAGCAAGAGAATTGGGGTGTGAAATGAGGCTGATCCACGTGGGAGAAAGAATTCACACCATCCTGTCCCTGGCGGGGGCAAACCGCCTGTCGGGACTGATTATCGAGGAGGAAGCAGTATGAGACGCGCTTATATCAATACTATGAAATTGACCCTGCCCGCCATTAGTGAAAATGAAAGAATGGCGAGAGCCCTGGTGTGTGCCATGGTGTCTACCGTCAATCCCACGGTGGCAGAGCTGGGGGACATTCGATGTGCCCTGTCGGAGGCGGTGACCAACGCCATCGTCCACGGCTACGGCTCCCCCGCATCTGTGGAGGGAAGCCTGATCTACATAGCGGTAACACTGTATGCAGACCGCACGCTGAAAATCAGCGTCCGTGACCACGGGCGGGGTATTGCCGACGTTGAGGCGGCACGGGAGCCCACCTACACCACCGACCAGTCGGGGGATAGAAGTGGCATGGGATTTTCCGTCATGGAGGCGTTTTGCGACCGTGTTGAGGTATCGTCCAAGCTGGGGGAGGGGACTAAGGTCACCCTATATAAAGCCCTCTCTTGACCGCTGTCGGGAGATGCCATGGAGCAAACGTCCTATGGGGATAACGCCACCCTTTTAGAAAAGTCACTGGCAGGTGACGAGGGGGCAACCGAGGCACTGGTGGTGAACAACGCCGCCCTGGTGCGTAGCATTGCCCTGAGACACGTGGGGCGTGGGACGGATCTGGAGGACCTGATCCAGATAGGGAATATCGGACTGCTGAAGGCAATTCGCACCTTTGACCTGGGGCGTGGGTGTGCCTTTTCCACCTATGCAGTGCCGCTGATTTTTGGGGAAATACGCCGTCATCTACGGGATGACGGCTTTCTCAAGGTGTCCCGCTCTCAGAAGCAGCTGGCAGCCAAGCTCTGTGCCCTGAAGGAGGAGGCAGCCAAGGCGGGGAGAGAGCTACGGATGCGGGAGCTGGCAGAGGCGGTGGGGGTCACGGAGGCAGAGGCTGCCACCGCCCTGGAGGCAGTGTCCCCCGTCAGAAGCCTGTCGGAGAGCCTGTTTGGGGAGGAGGACGGTCTGACCCTGGATGCCGCCATTACCGACGAGGAGGAGGGCGAGCGGAATTTCGACCGTCTGGCCCTATCTATGGCGGTGGAAAAATTGCCACCCCTCAGGCGGAAGATCGTACTATTACGATACTGGCGGGATCTGTCCCAGCAGCAGACCGCAGACCTTTTAGGGCTGACCCAGGTGAAGGTCTCCCGTGAGGAAAAGAAGATTTTGGAGGCTCTGAGGCGAGATATGACCTAAGACGGGAAAACAGGCAGACTTTGGATTGTTTTCCAGATGTTAACAAAGTGTGAACTTTTACCCATTCCCTTGACTATCCCTATGGGATTGGGGTAAAATAGTTTAGCACTCGGTGGCATAGAGTGCTAACAGAAGCAATACGGACACGAGACCCGTGTCCTTTAGAAAGGAATATTTTCATGAAGCTGAAACCCTTGGGCGACAGAGTTGTCGTCAAGATGACAGAGGTTGAGGAGACTACTAAGTCGGGCATCCTGCTCACCGGCTCTGCTAAGGAGAAGCCGGAGGTGGCAGAGGTGGTTGCCGTTGGCCCCGGCGGTATGGTAGAAGGTAAGGAGATCACCATGGTGGTAAAGCCCGGTGATAAGGTAATTACGAGTAAGTATGCCGGCACCACCGTTAAGTGTGACGGCGTAGAATATACCATCGTGCGCCAGGCAGACGTGCTGGCTATCGTAGAGTAAGGAGAATTTGGTCATGGCAAAGAAGATCATTCACGGAATTGACGCCAGAAACGCACTGCTGCGTGGTGTAGACCAGCTGGCGGATACCGTTAAGATTACCCTGGGTCCCAAGGGTAGAAACGTGGTGCTGGATAAGAAGTACGGCGCCCCCCTGATCACCAACGACGGTGTAACCATCGCAAAGGAGATCGAGCTGGAGGATGCCGCAGAGAATATGGGCGCCCAGCTGGTGCGCGAGGTTGCGACTAAGACCAACGACGCCGCAGGTGACGGTACTACCACCGCTACCCTGTTGGCACAGGCACTGATCCACGAGGGTATGAAGAACGTGGCTGCCGGTGCGAACCCCATGGTTTTGCGCCGCGGTATTCAGAAGGCAGTGGACGCAGCTGTTGAGAGCCTGCGTGCCAACTCCCAGAAGGTAAACGGCAGTGAGGATATTGCCCGCGTTGGTACCGTTTCCGCAGGAGATGAGACCATTGGCCGTCAGATCGCTGACGCCATGGAGAAGGTGACCGCCGATGGCGTCATCACCATTGAGGAGTCCAAGTC
>JAZORW010000198.1:0-5224 GCA_045656805.1 Eubacteriales bacterium
ATAATATTCTCGTCCTCATACACCACGTCCAGCTTCACACGCACGGATGCCAGACCGTGCTCTGTGGGGGCATCCCCAAAGAACTCGTCTGCCAGAAACAGCTGGATGGTATCTCCCTCACACAGCATTTCCTCTTGGGAGGTACGCTTCCGATTCCGCTTGATCTTTTTCAGGCGAATGGACTTATAGAGCAGGGAGGCGGGCATATTCTTCAGGGTCTTGGATAAAAACTTATCCAGTCGCTGACCCGCATCGTTTTTTCCGACGGTTAACTCTCGCATCTTATACCTTTTTCACTGCCCAGGACAAGAATGCCACGCCACCGTAGGTTGCCACAGCCACTATGGCGCCTGCGGTCAGCACACCCAGAATAATGGTAGGCAAGGCATACTTTTTCTTCATGCCGAAGACAGAGGCTACCAAGGAGCCCGTCCATGCACCCGTCACAGGCAGGGGAATCGCCACGAAGGTATAGAGAGCCAGCATGGTCTTCCAGGGAATACGGTTCTGGTTTTCCTCATCCTGCTCTGAGGAGGTCTGCAGCTTTGCCACACCCTTCAGTGCCTTTCTGCGTACCCAACCCACCAGGCGGGGGAAAATACGGTGATTTTCCATAAAATCCAGCACCTGGGGAATAAACCACAAAATAAAGGGCACGGGGATCAGATTCCCGATCACCGCAGTGATATAGCTTATCCACCAGGCCAGATCATTTCCACAGCCAACGGGGATCCCGCCACGCAATTCAGCGATGGGCAGCATGGAAATCAACAGAACCAAAAGTAACTTCTTGATCATACTTCACTTTCCTCTTTCTCGTTTGATGGCTTCAAAGAGCTCTGCCAAGTTCTTAGCAGACTCAGCCATTTCTCTTACCCGTGCGGGAATATCGTCAGCCCCCACGGCGTTTATATACTTATATGCCTCCAGGGTAAACACACCCTGATAGTCCACGTCACACAGCGCCTCCAGCACCGCCCCATAGTCGATGCTGCCCTTCCCGGGGCAGAGATGCTGGTCATCGCGGAGATTGTTATCATGGAGATGCAGGGCTGCCAGGCGACCCGTAGGTCCCAGGGCTCGGATCATTTCGGGGGCGTTGGTCCCCAGCCCACGCATTTCAGAGTGACCAATATCCAGACACGCCACCAGGTTAGGGTCAGGGCACGCCGCCAGGTGTGCCAGGAAGCTGGCAGGATCAGAGCAGGCGGCAGGAGCCGCACAACCCTTTGCCCCGTCCCAGTTCCACATATTCTCGGTGGCAATCTTTACGTTTAGCTCATGAGCCAGGGGTAAAAGCTCCTCGAAAATTTTGGCGTTCTCCTCAGGGGATAGGTTATTATTGGGGTGGATCACGCACACAGATGCCCCCAGGGCTGCGGTGCAGGCAATTGCCTTCGTTAATGCTTTACGCACCTCGGGATGGGCAATGGGGTGGGGGGCGTGGGTCTGGTTACAGGTGATGCCCAGGCTTTCACCCAACTGACGCAGGCGTTTAGCATACTCTACGGCATCGTCACCCTCAAAGGGATGCCCCGAGGGGATCACCTTCCAGGTGCGATAATCCACCCGTGCCATATTCAGCATGGTAACGTCATAGTGGTCAAAGCCGGCGGCGGCGATGAGGCGGATTGCCTCCTCCTCGCCCACGTAGGCGGCGATAGAGCCCGTTTCTGTGGAAATTCTCATTTGAACCTCTTGCGTGTCAAAAATCACATATAGTATAGCATTCTTTTTTCTAAAAAGCAAGGTGGGAGAAAAGGCGTTGCCCCTATGGGGCAAAACCCCCGCGGTGCAGGGCAAAAAGAGAACGCCCGGAGGTTTCCCGGGCGTTCTTAGGGCTTTTAGGCATCCACCACGCATCCCTCTGTGACGGTGAGGGTTACGGTCAAGGGGGTGCCGTTACGCAGAAGGGTCAGGGTCACGGTATCTCCTACCCTTGCCCACATCATTTCGTCGATGACCTGATGGTAACGGGTCAGGGTGACGGGGGCACGGTCCCCCACCCGAATGGCGGTGATGATATCCCCCGCCTGTACCCCGGCGTCCTTACCGATGCCGTCGTTTACACTGTTTACCACCACGTTTTGCCGAATGTAGGCAAGACCGGTGGTAGAGTCATAAACAAGAGAGGACTCAGAATAGGTGACAGCCACCCCCATCAGGGCACGGCGCACGCAGGTGCGGTCGGTGCCATAGCAGTGATCAATGATGTTCTGGGCTACTCCCACTGCCACGTTTGTGGGGATGACGTAGCCCGTGTTTTCGGTCTGGGTATCTGCCGACCTGGCATTCACCACACCCAAAAGTCTACCCTGCATATCGTAGAGCCCTCCGCCCGAATTACCCAGGTTTACGGCGGCATCCACACGAATGCTTCTCAGCTCTACCGTCTGGCCGTTATCCGCACGGAGCATGGTAATGTATTCCGAGTCCATACTGACCACACCCATGGTCACGGAGGTGCCGTCACCCCCGGGGTTTCCAATTGCCAAAACGGGTTGTCCCGGCACCACGGTGTCAGAGTTCGCCACCGTCACCGCCTGGGCAGAGGAGGTCTTTAATCTTTCGCTACCCTTAACAGACAGCACTGCCACGTCGTACTGGGCAGACCCGCCCACGTACTCGGCCGTTATCATCTCTACATCTCCGCATAGCAGCAACAGTATCTCCTCCGAGATGCCATACTCCTCGTTATATACAATATGGAAATTTGTGATGATAAAGGCATCGCCTGTGGTTTTATTCAGCTGGTAAATGACCCCGGCACCCAGCTGATAGCCCGCAGTGCCAAAGCCACAGTACACCTCAAGAGTAGAGAGCAACCCACGGGATGCTGCCGCGGCAGAGTCGGTGCCACTGCCGCCCTGTACGATGTACTCATTATTTATAATAGTGGTAGAGATAGGACCCAGATTTTGCTGGCTACCGTCGGAATAGGTGACCACCATCTCCCCATTTAGAACATCTACACCTACCACGTAGGGCGCCCCCGAGGCCTCCTCAGCAGGTGCCTCAAATCCCAGGCTACGCCCTATCCATACGCCGCCTATGAGTGCCACTGTCAGTACCAGCAGGCACAGCCGTAAAGCCACGCTCTTTTTCATATATTATATGCTCTCCCTTTTTACGTCTTTTGCTTATTATATCATAAAAGGTATGGCTGTGCATACCCCAACCGTAAACGGCGTGTAAATCTTACGTAGGTCTCTCCAATCCCTGTACAAAACCCATAGGGTCGGCAGAGCTGACGTCCCCCGCCACCACTCGGTTTTTATACACGATCAGGTTGATATACACCTTTCCCTCGTAGCCCTCGTAATTGGTGACCTCGTAGGTATAGCGGGTCACCTTCTTTTTCCGATAGCGGGATAGATCCAGCCCCTGATCCTTCTGTATCTCGTTATAGCCCAGCAGCACTCTGTCAAAGCTTTTGGGTATGGTGAAGCTTTCCTCCTCCACCACCTCCCCCGTGGTTTCCCAGCCGAGAGAACGGATAAACGCCATACGCTCTGCATCCGTACGCAGCTTGGTATAGGCAATGGCCTCCACGGCACCCTCGCCCCCCATCACTGCCACCATGCCCCCTGCATCTGTGAAAATAGCAAGTATCAAAAGAATGGATAGTGCCACCGAAACCACCAGCCCCAGCTTCACCGTCTGTGCCCGTACCGTCCATACAAACATTCTCTCACCTCCCACAAAAGTTTCTTTTAACGCCCTACATCTTATGTGGGTGAGGGAGGTGCTATGCATAAAAAGCGGCGGGCGGCACATAGCCGCCCGCCACCCCGTGGCTCTGCGCCCAAAAACCACCCTTAGTGGTTGCAACAGCAGCAGAACACGATGACAATGGCAAGAATAATGATCCAGGTGCAGTTGTCATCAAACAAGTTGCAAAAGCAGTTATTCATATCGCTACCTCCCAAAGATTTTCGGCTGTCGCCTTCGTTATTATCTTATGTGGGGTAGCAAAATGTGTGATGGGTCCTCTCTAAAATTTAGGGCATTTCAAAGCCCATGGATTCCATCAGCCGACGGTTAAACTCCTTGGCGGTGTTATAGCCCATCTTCTTCTGACGGTTGTTCATGGCTGCGATCTCAATGATAATGGATAGGTTTCGACCGGGACGCACGGGGATCACGATGGAGGGGATCTCAATGCCCAGAATTTCGGTGGTCTGCTCGTCAATTCCCAGACGGTCGTACATCTTACCCTGCTCCCAGGGCTCCAGATTGATGATCAGATTGATCTTCTCGGTCAGCTTTACGGCACCCATACCGAACAGACGGCGCACGTCCACGATACCGACACCCCGCAGCTCTACGTAGTGGCGGATCAGCTCAGGGGACTGACCTACCAGGGATTTACCCGATACACGCTTGATCTCCACGGCATCGTCGGCGATGAGACGGTGACCACGCTTTACAAGCTCGATGGCGGTTTCACTCTTACCGATACCGCTATCACCCAGCAGCAGTACACCTTCACCATACACCTCAACCAGAACGCCGTGGCGGGTAATACGGGGGGCCAGCTGCACGTTTAAGAACGCAATCAGGTTTGCCATCAGGTCACTGGTCTTCTCTGAGGAGCGAAGCAGGGGCACCCCATGCTTTTGGGCGAGAGACTGCATCTCCTCCCACACCTCCATAGAGGTGGAAACAATAACGGCGCAGGGCTTGGTGGCAAGGAATGCATCCAGCCTCTGGTATCTCTCTTCCTTTTCCAGCCCGTCCAGATACAGATGCTCTACCTTACCGATGATCTGGATACGCTCTGCCTCATAATGATCGTAAAAGCCCGTAAAGGCAAGCCCCGGACGATTTACGCGGGGTACAGTGACAGGAATGCTGTCAGCCTCAGTGGGCAGATACAGCACCTCCAGGGACAGCTCTTCAATTACCTTACTCAGTGCGACGGTATAGATATCCTCCATGTCCATCCTCCTGTGTGTTTTTTCTTTATTTTAGCACATAAATCAAAAAAAGGAAAGAGAAAAATCCATCTCCGCCCCCTCTATCCTTGCCCCGCCCCCACACGAAAGCATAAACTTTTCCATTTCCCAAATTTCTCCTTGACAAACCCCGCCCCATCGTATATAATAAAATGCGTCGAGCGAGAGTGGCGGAATTGGTAGACGCGCACGTTTGAGGGGCGTGTGATTCACATCATACGGGTTCGATTCCCGTCTCTCGCACCAAAAAAACAGGGCTCACAAGG
>JAZORW010000199.1:0-8991 GCA_045656805.1 Eubacteriales bacterium
TTGTCACCTTAACTTGTCTTCCTAAGACCGCTTGGCCTCCGACTTCAGTGACCCGAAATCTCCAGGGTAAGCCCCGCCTCAGCGGATGCGATAGAATACCGCTTTCCCTCCCGAGCCTCGGAATAGGTGTCAATATAGGCGTTAGTTACCCTCAGCACCTTTTTGCCCGCATCGTAGGTGACGGAGGGGGTCTGTCCCTCTCTCACCTCTTCCCCCAGTACATTATCACAGTTCCCAGAGGTGACCTGAATATTGCCCACGTAAATCTCGTAGGTCTCGTTTTCCTTTGCCGCAGGGGCAAGGGAGGTGAGCCCCACCAGAGTCACGCAAAGGGCAAGGCATGCAAACAGATATACAAATAGCTTTGTTACCTTCATCAGTCCACCGACCTTTCTCCCAATCTGTCGATATGGGTGTGGTAGAATTCATCGAATTTGCCCTCGTCCAGGGCGTCTCTGATTTTCTGCATCAGCTCGTTATAGAAATACAGGTTATGCAGCACGCACAGACGCATGCCCAGTGCCTCTCTTGCCTTAAACAGATGGCGGATATAGGAGCGGCTGTAGTGGCGGCAGGCAGGGCAACCGCAGCCCTCGTCAATGGGACGGGGGTCGGCAAAATACTGCTCGTTATTGATGTTCATTTTTCCGTGCCAGGTAAACAGGTTTCCGTGGCGGGCGTTACGGCTGGGCATAACGCAGTCAAAGAAATCTACACCGCGGCGCACGCCCTCCAGCAGGTTCTGGGGGGTACCTACACCCATGAGATAGCGGGGCTTGTCCTTAGGCATATGGGGCTCTACCACCTCAATGATATGGTACATTATGCCCGTTTCCTCACCGACTGCCAGACCACCGATGGCATAGCCATCCAGGTCCATTTCCCGAATTCTCTGCATATTCTCTACACGCAGATCGTCATAGGTGCCGCCCTGGTTAATACCGAAGAGCAGCTGATTTTTATTAATGGTTTCGGGCAGAGAATTCAGCCGCTTCATTTCCGCCTGACAGCGAGCCAGCCAACGAATGGTGCGCTCACTGGACTGCTTTACGTAGGCGTAGGGGGCGGGGTTTTCCACGCACTCGTCAAACGCCATAGCAATGGTAGAGGCCAGATGGGACTGGATCTGCATGCTTTCCTCAGGCCCCATGAAAATTCTGGCACCGTCCATGTGGGACTGGAAGCGGACACCCTCCTCGGTGATCTTACGCAGCTTTGCCAGAGAGAACACCTGGAACCCACCGGAGTCAGTGAGGATAGGCTTATCCCAATTAAAGAACTTATGCAATCCCCCCATACGGTAAATCAGATCGTCCCCCGGGCGAATATGCAAATGATAGGTGTTAGACAGCTCTACCTGACAGTTTACGTCACGCAGGTCCATAGTGGACACGCCACCCTTAATGGCAGCACTGGTGCCCACGTTCATGAACACGGGGGTTTCAATGGTGCCGTGGACGGTTTCCATTCTGCCACGTCTGGCATTGCCTTCTGTTTTCAGTACCTTGAACATACGACTTAAATCCTTTTTACTTAATGCGATCGAACTGCTTATCCAGTTCCTTTTTGGTCAGGCGGTAGGCGATAGGTCTGCCGTGGGGGCATACCGTAATATCCGGCAGGGACAGCACCTGCTCAATCAGGTGGATCAGCTGTGCCTCCCCGTAAATGCGTCCGCCCTTAATGGCTGCCTTACAGGCGATCTGATACAGTGCCTTTTCCCGTCTGACGCTCTCGGTGGCGGCGGGGGTACCCGTACCCTCTACCATCTCACCCAAAATACCCTTTAGCATGTCAGATGCCTCCTTGGGGGTCAGTGCGTCGGGGATAGACGTGATGGACAGGGTGGCATCCCGACACTCATAGGTAAAGCCGATTGCCTCCAGCTCTCCCCGTCCCTCTCGTGCCACACCCATTTCCGTGGGGGGCAGGGTCACGGTGATGGGAAGCAGCAGACCCTGAGAGCCGACTCTGCCCTCCCGCTTCTGGCGGGACAGCATTTCCTCAAAGAGAATACGCTCGTGGGCTGCGTGCTGGTCGATGACCAGTAGCTCACCCTCTACCTCTACGAACAGGTAGGTGTTAAATGCCTGCCCTACGTAGCGATATTCGGGGATGATAGCCCCGGGGGCAGATGCCTGATAGGGTTCCTCTTGGGCGGGTGCCACCACAGTGGGGACCTCCTTGGGGGTCTCCTTCACCACAGGTCGGCTCTCCATGGGCTTTAGCTCATCGGGGCTCCCCAGGGTGCCTGTGGGCAGGGGTGCCTGATCTCTTGGGGTGTGTAGCTTATTTAACAGCTCTATGGAGGCGGTAGGCGTCAGGGTGGGGGCGGTAGCCATAGGCTCTCGCCGCTCCTCCTGAGGCTTCTGTACCATAGGGGGAATTTTGATTTGCGTAGGGGCAGGTCCCTTCTCCACGGGCACGAAGGCGGCGGTGGCAGGGGGCTTATTCCAGGAGAGTTGCTTGCCTACCGTCATTTCAGGGCGGGAGGTGGACTGCTCAAGGGCAGCTCTGACAGCCCAATACACACCCTCGAAAATTTTCTTTTCATCCGAGAAACGCACCTCCAGCTTTGCGGGGTGTACGTTTACGTCCACGTGGGCGGGGTCCAGCTCTAAATACAGGGCACAGACGGGGAATCTTTCGGGCGCCATATAAGAGGTATAGGCACGCTCTAGGGCTGCCATCACCGTCTTGCTCTTCACAAAACGGCCGTTGATAAACACGTTCTGCATATTGCGGTTGCCGTGGGAATTGTCGCTTCTACCCACGTAGCCACCCACAGTTACGCCGTCAACCTCCCCCTCTACCTTTAAGAGGCGAGAGGCGAAGTCACGCCCGTAGAGGGCGTACAGCACGTTTTTCACTTCCCCATCCCCAGCGGTGGAGAACTTTACCTTCCCATCGATCAAGAAGCGGAAGGAGATCTCGGGGTGGGACATAGCCACCTTTTCTACCAGGGCAGCGCATGCCATGGCCTCGGTGGCGTCCTTCTTTAAGAACTTACGCCTGGCAGGCACGTGGGCAAAGAGGTTTTCTACCAGCACGGTGGTACCCTCGGCGGCTCCCACCTCGCATAGCTCGGTCACCTCACCGCCCTTTGCCACCAGCATGGTGCCCATGGGGGCATCTTGGGTCTTAGTAACAATGGTAATATCCGACACGGCAGAAATTGCCGCTAGAGCCTCCCCACGGAAGCCCAGGGTCATAATGGCAGCCAGATCCTCTGCATCCTTAATTTTACTGGTAGCGTGGCGACGGATAGCAACCGGCAGATCCTCTGCCGTCATACCGCAACCGTCGTCGGATACACGAATGGCACTGACACCCCCGTGGCGTATCTCTGCCACGATATGACTGCCACCTGCGTCTACCGCATTCTCCAGCAGCTCCTTCAGCACGGAGGCAGGGCGATCCACCACCTCACCTGCTGCAATGAGATTGGCGATCTCAAAGCCGAGGACGTTTATTTTTCCCATGGGGTATCCCCCTTTCTTCTTTCTTTACTCCAGGTCCTTCTTCAGACCCCAGATCACGTTCATTGCCTCTATGGGCGTCAGGGTCTCCAGGTTCAGGCGGCGGAGCTTGTCTGCCACCTCTTCCGCCTGGCTCATTTTGAACTGAGCCATCATATCCATTTCAGGTGCTTCCTTTACCACCTTTTGGGTCCTGGGTGCAACGGGCTTCCCTGCTTCAATGCTCTCCAGCACCTCTCTTGCACGGCGGATGACCTCTGCGGGTACCCCGGCCAGCTTTGCTACCTCGATACCGTAGCTATCGTCGGTGCCACCGGGCACGATCTTACGCAGGAAGGTGATACTGTCTGCATGCTTCTTTGCGGCAATGTGGAAATTCACCACACCCTCACAGCAGCCCTCAAGAGCAGTCAGCTCATGGTAATGGGTGGCAAACATGGCTCTGGCGCCCAGCTTACGGGAGGCGGTGTATTCCACCACCGCACGGGCAATGGACATACCGTCATAGGTGCTGGTACCACGCCCTACCTCGTCATAGACGATGAGAGAATGGCGGGTGGCGTTTTTCAGAATGTTGGCTACCTCGTTCATTTCCAGCATAAAGGTGGATTGACCGGAGGCCAGATCGTCGGAGGCACCCACACGGGTGAAGATGCGGTCCGCCACGCCAATGCGTGCCTCTGCCGCAGGGACGAAGGAGCCGATCTGTGCCATAACGGTGATCAGTGCCACCTGTCGCATGTAGGTGGATTTACCTGCCATATTGGGGCCTGTGATCAGCATCATACGATTGTCACCTGTATCCAGGTGAGTATCGTTGGGCACGAAATAGCTGTCGGACACGAATTTCTCCACCACAGGGTGGCGTCCGTCGCGAATGACCGTTTCATCCGAGGCATCTACCTCGGGGCAAACGTAGCGGTTATCCACCGCCACCTCGGCAAGGGAGGCGTATACGTCCAGTGCAGCCACCGTAGCCGCCGCACTCTGGATTCTACCGGATACCCCTGCCACAGCCTCACGGATCTGGCAGAACAGCTCATACTCCAGGGCACACAGTCTGTCTGCGGCACCCAAAACGGTGCTTTCCAGTTCCTTTAGCTCAGGGGTGATAAACCGCTCACAGTTGGTCAGTGTCTGCTTACGGATATAATGCTCAGGTGCCTGATCGCTCAGGGACCTGGTGATTTCTATGTAATAGCCAAAGACCTTGTTAAAGTTCACACGCAGGGTCTTAATACCCGTCTGCTCTCGCTCTCTTGCCTCAATCTCGGCAAGCACAGCCTGGCTATCGTTTTTCACAGATCTTAAATAGTCTACCTCGCTGTGATATCCGTCACGGATCATTCCCCCCTCGCGAATAGAGAAGGGCACGTCGTCAAAGAGGGCAGTGTCCAGTAGCTCACACAGATCCTCCAGGGTATCCAGCTCCCCTGCCAGCTCACGCATGGTGGGGTTTTTTGCCTCCAGGGTCAAGGCTCGGATCTGGGGCAAAGGCTGAATGCTGCGGCAAATAGCGCGGAGATCCTTGGCATTGGCGGTGCCGTACATCACCTTTGCCGTCAGGCGCTCCAGGTCCAGAATGCCGTCCAGAAGAGAACGAAGCTCAGAGCGAAGGAGGAAATTCTCACTTAGCTCCTTCACTGCACCCTGACGGCGGTGAATTGCCGCCACGGAGACCAGGGGTCGGGTGATCCAGGAGCGTAGCATACGGGCACCCAGGCTGGTGCGGGTCTTATCCAGCACCCACAGAAGGGTACCGCGCTTTTCCCCGGCACGCATACTCTCGGTCAGCTCCAGGTTCCGTCGGGTGGACACGTCCAGGTCCATATACTGTCCTGCGGTATACACCGTCAGCTCCCGCATAAAGTGGGGCTCACACATCTGGGTCATACGCACGTATCTCAAAAGGGCTGCGGCAGTCAGACGCAGAGCGGTGGTATTCAGAGCCCCGGCACTCTCGCCAAAGCAATCCTCTGTCAGGCTCTGGGCCTCTTTTCCCTCAAAGAGGGAGGTCTGCTTTTCCTCTATCATAGAGCCAAGATGCCCCACGATAAATTGCCCCACGCTGCCGGTGGCCCCGGCAGGCACGTTGATAACTACCTCACTGGGGGTGTAGATCGCCAGCTCGTTACAAATGCGGCTCTCTCTATCCTCACCTACAAGCTCGGTGAGGTACATCTGTCCCGTAGAAATATCGGCAAAGCCCAGACCCACGCTCTCGGTGCCATAGTATACGGCGGAGAGGAAGTTATTCTGTCCCTGCTTTAGCAGATGCTCATCAGTGACGGTGCCGGGGGTAATGACACGCACCACCTCACGGCGTACGATGCCCTTTGCCTGGCTGGGGTCCTCGGTCTGCTCACAGATGGCCACCTTATGTCCCGCCTCCACCAGGGCACGGATATAGTCGTCCGCACTGTGGAAGGGGATACCGCACATGGCGGCCCGCTTTCCGCCCCCGCAGTCCCGTGCCGTCAGGGTCAGGGAGGCTGCCTTATGGGCAACCATGGCGTCCTCAAAAAACATCTCGTAGAAGTCGCCGAGACGGTACAAGAGAATATAGTCAGAGTATTGCTCCTTGATGAGGAGGTACTGCTCCATCATGGGAGAGGGCTTGGTCAGGTCCCCTCTCTTCTCATAAACTTCTGCCATTAATTCGTCCGTTTCCTTTCGGTGGGGGTCAGCCCCCGTTGCTTTTACTGTTTGGAGGGGCAGTTTGCGTGGCAGGAGGAGCAATCATGGGTACATTCCTCCTGGGGCTCAATGCCGAAGACCACTCTCTGGATCTCGTCGTTTACCTGCTTCATCAGGTTGTTTACCTGCAGCTGGCAGGCAGAAAGATTCTTATATTCCTCCATAGCGGAGATCTCCTTCGCCAGCTGATTCATACGGTCACGCACCATGGATACCAGCTGGGGATTCTGCTCCTCCACCTCACGGGACAGCTCCTGACCCAGGATGGTTCTCTGGGCGTTATATTCAGTCATCTTGGTCTGCAGCTCAGGGCATGCCTCATAGGCGGCGGTGGCGGCACGGTAGCTTTCCAGGATGGGATCCTTGCAGATCACCTCTGCCAGTTCTCTTGCTTTTTCAATCACGGTCATTTTTGTATCTCGCTTTCTTTTTGTTTGCAATTTTGGTTTAGTCCTCTACGGCCTCGCCGCGGAGAACGAAGGGCTCTGCCCGCAGAATGCGTACCCGGCAGAAATCCCCCACCTTATGCTCGGGGGCGGTAAAATGCACCAGACGGTTGGTATCGGTGCGTCCACTGCACGTATCTCCGTCACACTCGTCGATCAGCACCCGCAGGGTCTGACCCACGAAGGGGGTGGCAAGGGATAGGGCAATCTCATTTTGCACCGCCAGTAGTCGCTCCATGCGGTCTGCCTGCACCTCTCTCGGTACCTGGCAGGGCATTTCTGCGGCAGGGGTGCCCTTCCTAGGGGAATAGATAAAGGAGTACAGCATATCGTAGCGAACCTGCTTCAGTACCTGGAGGGTCGCCTCAAAATCCTCCTCACTCTCCCCGGGGAAGCCCACGATAATATCCGTGGACAGGGCGATGTGGGGAATTTGCTCCCTCAGCTTCTCCACTCTTTCCAAATAGGTGGCGCGGGTATACCGACGGTTCATGGCCTTCAGTATCCTGTCCGACCCACTCTGTAGGGGCAGGTGGAAATGGGGGGCGATCTTGTCCCCGTGGGACGCCATGACGGAGATCAGCCTATCAGGCACGTCCTTGGGATGGCTGGTCATAAAGCGGAGGCGGAAATCCCCCTCAAGGGAGGCGATCTTCTCCATAAGGGTGGCAAAATCACAGTCCCCGCGGTAGGAGTTTACGTTCTGCCCCAAAAGGGTAATATCACGGCACCCGGAGGCGATCAGCCCCCGTACCTCGTCCAGGATCTCGTGGCTGCACCGACTTCTTTCACGCCCACGCACGTAGGGAACCACGCAGTAGGAGCAGAAGTTGTTACAGCCGTACATAATAGACACCCACGCCTTGTGGGTCAGGGTACGGGATAGGGGGATCCCCTCGGTAATGGCGGGGGTCTCCTCTCCTAAAAGGAACTGTCGCTTCCCACCCTGAAGAGCCCCCAGCAGCACCTCTGGAAACTTGGATACCGAGGCAGGGTCCAGGGTGAAGGTAACGTAGGGATAGCTTTTCTTCAGCGCTTCAATGCGGTGGGTCTGGGCAGGCATGCACCCGCATACGCCAATCACCAGAGAGGGATCCTTTTGCTTCAGTGCCTTAAGTGTCCCCAAATAGGACAGCACCTTCTGCTCTGCATGCTCACGGATGGCACAGGTATTTAGGAGAATCAGCTGTGCCTCCTCCGGTGTGGTGGCGGGGGTATATCCCATGGCATACGCCATTCCCCTGAGTTTCTCGCTGTCTGCCTCGTTCTGCTGGCATCCAAAGGTAGCAACGAAGACACGGCGTGGGATATCCCCCAAGAGGTCTTTCACCGCCTCCAGGGTAGCCAGGTCAAAGGTCTCACTCATTGGTCACCTCAAAGGAATATGCCGCCAGGACGGTGACGTACTCAGATACACGGATCTCGGTGATCAAGACCAGCTGGGTTCTTAGAGAAATCTCCCCCTCATAGGAAAGGAACTCCTCCCAGGTCATAGTGGCATAGTTTTCATACCCGCCTGCCTCCAGGGGGCGATACAGTGCCACGGCACTTCTGGTAGGTGCCTTGGTAAATTCCAGCCGTCCCAGCTCTTCTACCGTCAGGGACAGGGGGGTCTGCTTCTCAAAGTCCTTTTCCGCCTTTTCCTCAGAGCGGCTGGTGACGACCTCCTTGCCGTCACCGTCAATAACGATCCAGCGGACGTATGCCGGCTCTACGGTATCCTCACCCAGGATCAGCGTAGCCGGGTTGGTCTTTGCCAGCTGGAAGATCAGTATATAGGTGGGGATCAGGCATAGAAGGATCGCCACGGTAAATAAAACGATTTTTTTGATCATAAGCTATGCTTCACCTTTCAAAATGCGACTGGTTGCCCACTGTGCCATAAGAATTCCTGCCACAGGGGGAACGAAGGGTGCGGAGGCAGGGGTCCTCTCTCCCCCATCCCCTTCTTGGGGGGTCATAGGAGGCTCGTCACTCCACAGCACGGGCAGGTGGGGGTACGCCTCCTTCAGCTCCCTGCGGAGAATACGGCAAATGGGGCAGGTATGGGTCTTAGACAGGGGGGAAACCCGCAGTCTGTCCGGCTCCCATTTATTGCCCGTAGAGGCACAGGTGAGAATGGGAATATCCAGAGCCTTTGCCCCCAGAGCCAGGCCCACCTTTGCACTCATGGTATCAATACAGTCCAGCACCAACCGGGGTTTATGGCGGGAGATCAGCGCCTCTGCACTCTCACGGGTCAGAAACGTGTCCTCAAGAGTGAGCTGCACGGCAGGGTTAATTGCCTCAAACCGTTTTTTCGCCGCCTGGGTCTTTCGCATTCCCAGGGTGGAGTCATCCGCCAGGATCTGACGGTTACAGTTAGAGAG
>JAZORW010000200.1:0-1586 GCA_045656805.1 Eubacteriales bacterium
GATGGTACCGTACACCTGACCGGGCTCAATGAGCTGTGGCAAAACGCAGGTGGGAATGCCCAGGGTGTTCAGCAGTTCTGTATCCCACTCACGGGTGTAGGGGTTTAAGAAATTGGTGGTGGAGGCGTTGGTCTTCTCCACACGCTTCTCGCCTGTCAAAAGATAGGCAAACAGGTCGGCAATCATAAGAATCTGGTTGCCCTCTGCGAGCATCTCCGGCTTCTCTTTTGCCAGATAGTACAGCTGATACAGGGTATTGATCCGCATGGTCTGAATGCCCGTGCGGCGGTACAGCTCTCCGCAGGAGATCTTCTCAAAAACCTCCTCGGGCATCCCCACGGTGCGGGTGTCGCGGTAATGCACCGCATTTGCCAAAAGATCCCCGTGGCGGTCAATAATGCCGAAGTCTACGCCCCAGGTGTCAATGCCCACGGCATCAATCTTCTCACCCGTCTGGCGCAGCTTATAAAACGCCTCCTTAATCTCTGCCCACAGCCTGAGGATATCCCAGTACATGGTCCCCCCGGCACTGACCGTCACGTTATCAAAGCGGTGAATCTCGGTGGCAGTCAATTTGCCCCCCTCGTACCGTCCCAGCATGGCACGGCCGCTGGATGCACCAAAGTCAAAGGCTAAAACCTGTTTCATTCCTTTGCCTCCTATTTCCATACTCATTCATCCTATTTTACCACGCCCCCGCCACGGTGTCAATAAATAGATATTTAGATATTTATCTATATATCTTATGTGTTTTGAACAAAGAAAAAAGGGGGCAGAGACCCTATGGCTTCTCTGCCACCCACTTTTTACTTATAGGTATGCTTTTTGGTATACAGAATACGCCACAAATTTCTGTAGCTTTCGTGGCGGGTGGGGGAAATGCTCCCCTCCTTTACGGCCCGGGCAATGGCACACTCCTCCGGCCCCTCACCCGTATGGGTGCAGTCGCCGTAGCGGCAACCGCCCAGATAGGGGGAAAACTCACGGAAGGAGCCCTCCAAATCTTCTAAATCGAAGAAATCAAAGTGGGCAAAGTCCAGCATGGAAAATCCGGGGGTATCTGCCAAATATCCCGGGGCCTCCTTGGGCCCCACCTCATATAGCTCTACGTGGCGGGTGGTATGCTTTCCCCGCTGGATCCGCTGAGAGATCTGCCCCGTTGCCAGCTTCAGGTGGGGGAACAGGGCGTTCAGCAGGGTAGATTTGCCAACCCCGGACGCCCCGGCGAAGGCGGCGGATTTGCCGTCCTTCAGCTCACCCTCTAAAAACTGCTTCAGCTCTCCCACGCCCTCTCCCGTTTCTCCCGAAACGCAGAAGACACGGTGGCCTGCCTGGCGGTACAGCTGGGTATAGCGGCGGCTCTCCTCCTCGCCGAAGTCAGCCTTGGTCACCACTACCACCCCCTCGATACCGTTATGCTCTGCAATACACAGCAGCTTATCCAGGGTTTCTAGGATGGGGGCAGGCTTGGCGGCGGCAATGATGCAGAAAAGGTAATCCAGATTAGACACAGGGGGACGGATCAGGCAATTCTTACGGGGCAGCAGTCGGTGGATCACCGCAGTTTCCTGTGGATCCTCCTGGCT
>JAZORW010000201.1:0-4043 GCA_045656805.1 Eubacteriales bacterium
CCATCCGCAGCCGTGTACAGCACGTCCGTATGGAGCTACTCCCCATGCCGCTGCTGGAGAGTGCCGCACAGGAGGTGCCCGCCCTGCGTGCTATGCTGAATAACCGCCCCGACGAATTCCGTGCGCTTCTGGAATGCAGCAGCGGTTGCCTGGGACAGGTATTTGAGCTCTCTGACGCAAAAAACAGTGCTGCTCTGCTGGAGGCGAGAGAACTTGCCCTTCGGGCTGTAGGCGGTCTGTGTGCCCGCTCCCGCTATTCTGAAATGCTACAGATCAAAAATGCCTTCCCCACGAAACGGCAGGAGGTGACGCAGCTATTTTCCCTGATGCAGGGGGCACTGAGAGATCTGATCGTTCTCTCCCGTGACCCACACTCCCCCCTGTGCTGTTACACCAACCGCGATGAGGCAATGGCACTCTGCCGCGTCTGTACCATATCCAGGCTCATGTCCCTATACGACACTGTAAAGGTATCTATGGATGCCATCGCATATAACGCAAACGTCAATCTGACCTTGCAATCCCTATTTTCCATCCAATAATGGAGGTTCTATTCGTGAACGAAGAACATAACGAAGAAATTCTGGCGACAACGCCCGATCAAACCCAAGAGCCCCACGCCCCAAAGCAAGACAGACCCGAGACCACCGAGGTGGTGGGCATTACCTTCCGCACGGGTGGTAAGATCTACTCCTTCGACCCCGCAGGGAACACCTTCAACGGGGGCGAGCTGGTGGTGGTCAGCACCGCACGTGGAGATGAGGTGGGCACCGTTGCCTCACCTAATAAATTTACTAAGACCTCTGAGCTGATCCTACCCCTGCGTAAGGTTCTCCGCCGTCTGACAAAGGAAGATATGGCACGGTATGAGAAGAACAAGAAGATCGAGGCAGAGGCTGCAGAGATCTTCCCCAAAAAGGCCGCACATTACCAGCTGGAAATGAAGCTGGTGGACGTAGAGTGTGCCTTTGATAACTCTAAGCTGATCTTCTACTTCACGGCTGAAAGCCGTGTGGATTTCCGCGAGCTGGTAAAGGATCTGGCATCCGCCTTCCGCACCCGAATCGAGCTAAGGCAGATCGGCATTCGTGACGAGGCAAAGATGCTGGGTGGCATCGGCTCCTGCGGTCGCCCCTTCTGCTGCTCTACCTTCCTGTCTGATTTTGGTCAGGTGTCTATCAAAATGGCAAAGGATCAGAACTTCTCCCTAAGCTCTGCTAAGATTTCCGGCTCCTGCGGACGTCTGATGTGCTGTCTGAGATACGAGCACGAAACCTATGAGGAGGCACAAAAGACCATGCCCCGTATGGGTGCCGCAGTTATGACGGAAAACGGCACCGGTGTGGTGGTAGAAACTCGCCCCCTCACCCAAACCGTAAAGGTGCGTCTGGACGATAAGCAGGAGGCCCCCAAGGTGTATAACGCATCCGACGTTTCTCCCCTACGCCGCAACAATAATTCTAAGCCCCAGTCCGAGAAGGGCGAAGGCAAGAAACAGGGCAAGGAAGAGGAAAAATAACATTTTTCACTTTCCCCCTTGATTTTTCCTTAAAGTGTGATAGAATGAATACAAATCAATCCTAATGGAGGTGTGTCAAATGGCATATACTATCAATGACGATTGCATCAAGTGCGGTGCTTGCGAGGGTGAGTGCCCCGTTGGCTGCATTTCTGAGGCAGACGACAAGTTTGTAATCAACGCTGACGAGTGCATCGACTGCGGCTCTTGCGCAGGTGCTTGCCCTGTTGGTGCTCCTGTTCAGGAATAATTCCAAGAACATAGAAAACAGCGGAGAATCCTCTCCGCTGTTTTTCATAGTAGAGGTCGTATGGATAATTTGCAACCCAACGAACGGCGCGATAGGGTCAACGATCATCTGACCCTGATCCAGAGAACAGACGGACTGACCTTTGGCACAGACGCCCTCCTTTTGGCCGCCTATATCAACCGAGGGGAGAAATCTCTTGCACTGGAGCTGGGCGGTGGAACGGGTATTATCTCTCTGCTCCTTGCCACACGTAACAAGATAAAGCATGTGGAATGTGTGGAAATTCAGCCTACCTTTGCTGATATTGCGCGCCGAAACGTAGAGGAAAATGACCTGGGTGACCGAGTGAAGGTCACTTGCACCGATATTCGAAACCACAAAAGTTATGGGGAAAGGGAACTTGACATTGTGTTTTCTAACCCTCCCTATATGCGTACCGATTCCCCTGAATGTGCCACGGAAGAAAAGCAGATCGCACGCCACGAGGTGTGTGGCTCCATCTACGATTTTGCCGGGGCTGCATCCAAAAAGCTGAAATGGGGCGGTCGCTTTTTCTGCGTATGGCGTCCTGACAGGCTTTCAGAGCTTTTTGATGCCCTGAAGATAAACGGTATGGAGCCTAAGCGTATGACCACCGTACATGCAACAGCATCCCTCCCCCCATCTATGGTTTTAGTGGAAGCGAAGAGAGGGGCTAAGCCCGGTATGCGTGTCACACAGCCCCTGATTATTGGCGGAGATTTAGCATCCCGATCTGACTCCCCAGATATGTGTTATATCCTAACGGAAGGAAGGTTCCCCAGAAGCTATGAATGAGGAAAAGAATAGGGTTTTGCCCGGCGTCCTGTATTTGGTGGGCACCCCCATCGGCAACCTGGCTGACCTGAGTGAGAGAGCGAAAAAGGTGCTGAGTGAATGCACCTTTATCGCCGCAGAGGATACCAGAAATACCTCTAAGCTACTGTCCGCCTTTGATATACACTCCGAGCTGATCAGCTACCATGAGCATAATGCCAAGAGCCGTGGAATGGAGATCTGCCGTCGCCTCCACGCAGGAGAAAGCTGTGCCCTGGTAACTGACGCAGGTATGCCCGCTATCAGCGACCCCGGTGAGGATCTTGTTAGACTTTGTGAAGAGAAAAAAATCACCGTTTCGGTGATCCCGGGCCCCTGTGCTGCCATCTCCGCCCTTGCGTTAAGCGGACTTTCCACCGGGCGATTTGCCTTTGAGGGGTTTTTAGGATCTCAACGTGGTGAGAGACGCAAACGGCTGGAGGAAATTCGCCGTGAACGTCGCACCATGATCTTTTACGAGGCACCCCACAGACTACGTACCACCCTTCAGGATCTTTTCGATACCTTTGGCGACAGACGCATCACCCTGTGCCGTGAAATTACAAAGCGGAACGAGGAGAGTATGCGTACCACCTTATCTGCCGCTATTCAGCACTATGAGGAAACAGAGCCCAGGGGGGAATACGTACTGGTATTGGCAGGTGAGGAAGAGCACACGGGTCTACCCTACACCCCACCCACGGACGAAAATCTACTGTCTCTCTCCCCCGCTGACCATGCTGCCCACTACGAAGCGCAGGGGCTATCCCGTATGGATGCCATAAAGCGAGCTGCTAAAGACCGCGGCATGACAAAAAGCGAGCTTTACAAACTGCTCAACTCCCCTAAAGATTCATAAACGGCCCCTTTAAGGGGCCTTTTTTTAAAAAGCATAGAAATACAACCGTTACTGTGCTATAATGGCTTTGGTGCAAGGATGCAATGCACCGCACGCCCCACCTGTGAGGGAACCGTATACCACGGGATAGGTCCGTATCCCATTTTAAAGTAAAAATTGATGAATTTGATATTATGAAACAACCTGATCGCAAGCATAGTAGCGGACGGGTCATTTTGGGCTTTTTACACGGCAGCATACGGTACTTCGTATGGGCACTGCTTTCCGTAATCGCCGCCACGCTTCTGGAAATGATCAATCCAAAGATCATCTCCTTTACAGTTGACAGCGTCCTGGGCGACACGCCCCCCGACTTGCCCGCCCCACTTGCCACCTTATTGGAGCAGATAGGTGGCACACCGTATATCCAAGAGCATCTGTGGATTACTGCATGCCTGATTGTAGCAGTGGGTCTTCCTGCAGTGTTCTTCCGTTATCTGTTCCGTGTGTTCAACGCAAAAGGCTCTGAAACTCTGGTCAAGACCATGCGTGACTGCCTTTTCTCTAAAATACAGAAGTTGCCTCTTTCCTGGCATATGAAG
>JAZORW010000202.1:0-2944 GCA_045656805.1 Eubacteriales bacterium
GGGTTTCCCCGGGCTCGTTAAAGCCGATGTGGCCGTTCTGCCCAATACCCAGAAGCTGGAGGTCAATGCCGCCTGCCTCCAGAATTGCGGCGTCGTAGGCGCTGCAGGTGTCAGAGGGGTTGGAGGTCTTACCGTCGGGCACGTGGGTAGCGGCGGGGGCAATATTCACGTGGCGGAAGAGATTTTCCTCCATGAAATAGCGGTAGCTCTGGGGATGGGTGGGGTTCATGGGATAATACTCATCCAGGTTAAAGGAGGTGACGGGGGAGAAGTCCAGCCCCTCCTCACGGTGCATACGGCACAGCTCCCGATAGGTGCCCACGGGGGTAGAGCCGGTGGCAAGGCCCAGAATGGGATGGGGCAGAGAACGGATCTTGTCCGCAATCATCTCCGCACCGCGACGGGACAGCTCGTCATAAGAAGAACATACAAAAATACGCATAGTAAACCTCCCCCACAATAGGGCTGAATTGAATTTATTCAATTCATTTGTACCATATATGGGTAGGTTTGTCAAGGGAAACCCACCAAATATGCCCAAAATCAGGCTCCCCCTTGACAGGTGGGGGAAAATATGATATTCTTTGTGATATGAAAATGAGAAATATTCTCAAATAGAGGTATTTATGGCGTATCATACAGAGCAAAAGGACAGGCTACTGTCCTACCTTTCCCAGCACCCGGGACAGCAGTTTACCCTGGGCCAGCTGAGCGAAGAGGTGTGCCAGGGGGGCAGCATCGGCACCTCCACTGTCTACCGTCTTATGGGACAGCTGGCAAAGGAGGGGCGCGTCCGTCGTTTTATGGTGGGCAGTGACCGTCGGGTATATTATCAATACGTGGCAGAGCCTGCCTGCCATTCTCACCTGCATCTGAAGTGTGTGGGCTGCGGGGGACTGTTTCACGTCAGCGGGGCATTGTCCGAGCTGATTGAGCAGCAGGTAAAGGCACTGCACCGCTTCCGCCTGGATGAGGGTGCCAGCCTGCTGTTCGGCACCTGTAACGCATGTCAGAGGGGGGCAAGACAATGATGGAGCATTTTTTCCACGGCCTGTGGCATGCGACCTTGCATACCCTGCCTGAGTTTCTGTCTCTATTGCCCTTCCTGTTCTTAACCTTCCTCTTTATGGAATGGCTGGAGCATAGAACGGGAGAGCGTGCCAAAGAGGTACTGTCCAAATCGGGGAGATTCGCCCCCCTGCTGGGCGGCGCCCTGGGGGCTGTGCCCCAGTGTGGGTTTTCTGCCGCCGCCGCAGGTCTGTACGCAGGCCGTGTGGTGGGGCTGGGCACCCTGATCGCCGTTTTTCTCTCTACCTCTGACGAGATGCTGGCCATCCTTTTGTCCCACGTTCATGACGGGGAGTTTGCCTGGTGGAGCCTGTTCCGTATTCTGGGTACCAAGATGGTGCTGGGTGTGGGCATCGGCTTTTTGGTAGACCTGGCGGTGAAGCTGCTCTCCCGCAGGGAGGAGCATCACCATTCCCACCATGCAGGCGAGGGACACGAAGAGCATCACCACGAGAGCATCTGCCACATGTGTGAGGATGCGGGATGCCACTGCCAGGAGGAGGGCATTTTAAAATCCTCCCTGCGACACACCTTCAGCGTGGGATGGTTCTTAGTTGTATGTATGCTGGTGCTGAACCTGACCGTTGAGCTGATAGGGGAGGATCGCCTCACTGCCCTTTCCCATGAGGGTGGCTTCTTGACCCTGGTGCTGTCCGCCCTGGTGGGTCTGATCCCAAGCTGTGCCGCATCGGTGGCAATTACTGAGCTGTACGTGGCGGGCACAATTTCAACGGGAGCCTTGTATGCCGGGCTCCTCCCTGCCTCCGGCGTGGGTGTGCTGGTGCTGCTGCGTACCAACAAGCCCCTCTGGAAAAGCCTGGCCATTCTGGGTGGCCTAGTGGCGGTAGGCATCGCCGTAGGCGGGCTGATTGACCTCTTTAACCTGGACTTTTTGGGCCTGGCGTTCCACTAAAAACACAGTATGCCGAGGGCGTTTTTCACCCTCGCTTATTTCACCTCTTTGTGGAATAGGAATACTCTAATATAGAAAGGGGAATGCTCCCTTTATCTTAGATATGTGAGTTAAGATGTTACAAAACAAAGAAGAGGCACAGGTGTGGAGATTTTAATTGCCTTCCTTTTGACCCTGGTGGCGGGGCTCAGCACAGGGGTAGGGGGAATCATTGCCCTGCTGGCAGGGCACAAGAGCCGTATGTTTTTGGCACTGAGCCTGAGCTTTTCCGCAGGGGTTATGATATACGTATCTCTTGTAGAAATTCTCTGGAAGTCTCGCACCTCCTGCGCTGAGGCAGTGGGGGAGGAGGCAGGCTATTGGCTGGCTATCCTTGCCTTTTTCGGTGGGATCGCCCTGATCGCCCTGGTGGACCATTTCTTGCCTGAGGGAGAGCTGATGGAGGAAACAAAGGAAGAGGGCGGGCTCATGCGTATGGGTCTGTTTACCGCATGGGCCATTGCCATTCACAATTTCCCCGAAGGGCTTGCCACCTTCGTTTCCGCCATAGAAAGTCCCCTTTTGGCTTTGCCCGTGGTGGTGGCCATCGCCATTCATAACGTGCCCGAGGGGCTGGCGGTGGCGGTGCCCATTTACAGGGCTACAGGCTCCCGTAGGCGGGCGTTTCTGTATTCCCTGGCATCAGGCCTGGCAGAGCCTGTGGGGGCACTTCTGGGATGGCTGATTCTGATGCCCTTCATGAGCCCCGTGCTTTTCGGCATGGTGTACGGCGGGGTGGCGGGGATCATGGTGTTTATCTCCTTTGACGAGCTGCTGCCCTCGGCACGTGAGTATGGGCCGCACAAAGTATCGTTGTGGGGGCTGTTAGGCGGCATGGCAGTAATGGCATTAAGCCTCGTCCTTCTTTGAGAGCGGAGAATTTCGGCATAAAAGCAAACAAAAAGAGAGTGACAATCGGTCACT
>JAZORW010000203.1:0-7289 GCA_045656805.1 Eubacteriales bacterium
TGCATCCCGCCTCTACGCTGTCCTTCAGGGTAGGCAGAAGGATGGGTAGCATCTGTGGCTTCACCGCCAGAACCACCGCATCCGCTCCGCGGAAAACGTCCTGTTCGTCTGTGGCGATCTCCACGCCGAGAGTGCGGGACAGCTCCTCACATTTCTGTGCGTCGGGGTCGAAGCCGCGAATGGTAGCCTTCTCGTAATCGGAGGCTCCCCGCATACCGCCGATAATGGCGGTGGCCATATTTCCGAGACCTAAAAAGCCGTAGGTCATATCCCTCTCCTTATCTGGTCTGTCCGTCACCGCGGACAAGGTATTTCATGGAAGTCAGCTCCTCCAGCCCCAGGGGACCTCTGGCATGGAGCTTCTGGGTAGAAATGCCGATCTCGGCACCCAGACCAAACTCACCGCCGTCGGTGAAGCGGGTGGAGGCGTTATGATACACCGCCGCTGCGTCCACTGCCTGCAGGAAGCGGTTTGCCACACCCTGGTTTCGGGTCACGATGCACTCGCTGTGCCCCGTGCCGTACCGGTGGATGTATTCAATGGCATCCTCTACGCCCTCTACCACGAAGGCAGCCATGATATAGTCGTTGTATTCCTTGCCCTTATCAGCCTCGGTGGCAGGGACGGCGTCGGGGAGGATGCTGCATACGGTTTCATCCCCACGGATTTCCACCTGCTTTTCTCTCAGCCTCTCGGCTATGAGGGGCAGTGCCTTTTCCGCCACGTCACGGTGAATCAGCATACATTCTGCCGCATTGCACACGGAGGGGCGGCTGGTCTTGGCATTATAAATAATCTGGGCAGCCATCTCCACGTCTGCCTCTGCATCCACGTACACGTGGCAAGTGCCTGCACCCGTCTCGATTACGGGCACCGTGGCATTCTCCACCACCGCACGAATGAGGGAGGCACCCCCACGGGGGATCAAAACGTCCACGTATTCATTCAGCCGCATCAGGGCGTGGGTCACGGCTCTGTCGGTATTCTCGATCAGCTGGATACAGTCAGCGGGTAGCCCGTTATCACTCAGAGCCTGACGCATCTGGTTCGCCATAGCACAGTTAGAGCGAAGAGCCTCCTTGCCCCCACGCAAAATGACGGCGTTGCCGCTCTTCAGGCACAGGGTGGCAGAGTCTGCGGTTACGTTGGGTCTTGCCTCATAGATCACGGCAATGACACCGATGGGCACTGCTACACGGGTCAGACGAAGACCGTTGGGTCTTACGGTTTCCCCCAGCACACGGCCCACAGGGTCGGGAAGTGCCACCACCTGACGGATGGCGTCTGCAATTCCCTCGAGACGCTGACGGTTCAGGGTCAGACGGTCAAGGAGCGCGTCGCTAAGCCCTGCTGCCTTGCCCTGTACCAGGTCCTCTCGGTTAGCGGAAAGGATAGCTTCCTCTCCTGCCAGCAGGCTGTCAGCCATTGCCAGAAGTGCTCTGTTTTTCTCCTCGGGTGTCAGGCACGCCAGCACACGGGAGGCGGCCTTTGCCCGCTGTCCGATTTCATTTAGCATTTGCTGCATATCAGGCTCCTTCGATATAGTTATCACGGTGAATGACCTCCTTGTGGGTACCGGGGGTCTTCATCAGCTCGTACAGCTCACTGCGGCTACAGCTGACGATGCCTCTACCCAGGCATCTGTGGGTGCCCCGCTCATACACGGTCACCACGTCGCCGGACACAAAGTCTCCCTCTGCCGCCACAACGCCGGGGGGCAGGAGGCTCTTCTTTTGTTCAGACAGGGCCTTTGCAGCCCCCTCATCTACGTACAGATTGCCACAGTTGGGTGCATAGAATGCCAGCCATTGCTGTTTGGTACGCATACCGCTGGCCTGAGCAATAAAGCGGGTGGACCTGGCACTGCCATCCAGTGCCCTGAGAATCGCATCCTCACCAAAGGAGGAGGCGATCATGACCTCTACCCCAGCCTCGGTAGCCAGGGTGGCGCCGCTCAGCTTGGTCTGCATGCCTCCCGTGCCCACGGAGGAGCCAGCCCCCCCTGCCATGGAAAGAATGCTGTCGTCGATCTGCTCCACTACGGGAATATGCTTCGCATTTTTATCTTTCGCAGGATTGGCGGTGTATAGGCCGTCAATATCGGTGAGCAGAAGCAGTAGATCTGCATGAATCATGGCAGCCACTCTGGCAGACAGGGTGTCGTTATCACCGATCTTCAGCTCCTCGGTGGCAACCGTATCGTTTTCGTTAATAATCGGTACTGCACCGTGCTCCAGCAGCACCTCCAGTGCAGTATGTGCATTGCGGAAGCGTACCCTGTCGGAAAAGTCACCCTTGGTCAGCAGCACCTGCCCGCAGGGAATGCCGTACTCCATAAACAGGCGGTTATATTCCTCCATCAGCAGCCCCTGACCTACAGATGCAGATGCCTGCTTTTCAGCCACGGAGGTAGGACGGCGGGACAGCCCCAGGCGGCGGAAGCCCGCAGCCACTGCACCGCTGGATACCAAAACCACACGGTGTCCCTGGCTACGCAGATACGCCAGCTGTCTTACCAGCTCTGCCAGGCGTGCGTGGGCAAGCCCCCCGCCGGGCTCAGTGAGAGAGCTGGAGCCAACCTTAATGACGATCAGTCGATGATGCTCTAAATTCATACGTTTCACCTCTTTGCAAACGATTTTACCACACGGGAGAGGAGAATGCAAGAAATATCGGGAATTTGACACAAAAAAGCCACCCAAATGGGTGGCTAAACCAACTAGAGTCGGTTTTTTAAGAAAACAGGGGCTTTTCCTGCTCTCGTTTTAGCTGTGATACCTGTTCTGTCAGAGCGGCAATCTCCTCTCTGCTTTCAGAGAGGGCGCGTGCCATCTCACAGAAGATCTCCTGATACAACAGGGGACAGGGGGTCACAGTGGTGCCGTTAAAGGCAAAGGGTTGACAGCGATACCCCACGCCGTGGGATACCAAACGGACGGTATTCATGCTCCGCAGATCCTCCTTCGGGACCCATGCGGTGCCTGCCACCACCTCGTAGCCGACGCCGTTTACGTACACCTGCTCCTCCTCACCACAGGAAATGGCAAGGCGGTGCCTGATTTCAAAGGGGTTTTGGCTGGCTATCAAGCCGATGGAGCCGAAGAGATAGTATCTCATTTACTCACCCCTCCCATATAGGCTGCTATGGCTGTGTGAGGGGTCATAATTGCCTCCTGCTCCAGATCCAGCGCCGCCCTGTACCACGCCAGCACCTCTGCCTTCTCTTCGGGCGTTTCCTCTCTCACGCCATATAGCACGTTGCTCTTATAAATATCGAAGGCATTCAGAGCAGGGCGACGCAGCTGTCTAAGCAAGGCATCCCGTATCTCCTTGTCCTCCAAATATTTCAGTGCTGTTTCATCTGCCAAAGTTGAACGAATAACTCTCATATCTTCCTCAATTCTTTACGTAATAGCTTTGGGTCACAGTCAGGGGCATACCGTTACCCTCTATGGATTCAGTAGCGCCACGATAGGCCAAATACCCCTTATCCCAATTGACGCCCTCGGTGTCCTGTACCTCCTCCGCCTTATAGGCGATGACCAGGGGGGTGCCCTTCTGATACAGCTCTGCCAGGTGAGCCTTATAAGAGGCGGTATCCACGGTGGGAGAAAAGGCAAGATCCTGGATAAAGGCGTAGGTGTTTCCGCTCTGGGACTGCAAGTAAATGGAATCCGTGCCATCCGAGACTCTATTAGGTCTGTTTTCATACCGATTACAGAGAAAATACTCCGACTTAGCGGTCATATCCCTGAGAGGACATTTTCCGGAGGGCAGCTGTACGTTGTAGCCGTACACAGTGTCTCCGGTTCCCCACTGGTAGACAGACTCAGTGCCCTTGAACATATACACCACGGTGTACCGCTCAATTTTCTGCTCTCCCGGCAATAAAACGTCCCATTTCCCCAGCTCCACCGGCTCCCCTGTCATACCGGATACAACGTCACCCTCCTGACCAGTGGATGTGATCCTCGCCAGGGTGGCGTGGGTAGCAGTACCGTCTTCCCCCAGAGTCGTATTTCCCCAAACGGACCGGACCCGAGTCTGGGTGCCGTCGATAAATTCCAGCCCGCCTGCACTCTCGCGACTGAGGTAGGTATCCTCTACCTCCACCTCACTGATCACGGTGCCGCACAGGGCACGGCGGGTGCTTTCCTCAAATGCCTGCAGTGCCGCAATGGGGGCGTTCAGGCGGTCGGTATATGCCTTTGCACTCTCAAGCACCGCTCGGTCTGCTTCATAAATTCCACCTGAGGTAACAGGGTTGCCACTCCCCTCTCCCGGGCTGGCATCCATTGTCAGGGTATCCTGCTTATCCGCCAGGGCATCCGTCAGGTCGCCCTGGGTCACCAGTCCCTCCAAAATATCTCCAAGAGGCACCTGGATCTCGGCTCCTCCCTGAAGGGTGAGGCACAGACGGCGTGCCTCCTTATCGTAAGTACCGCTGACCACCATGCCCTCCAGGGGCAGATCCACGTACAGACCGTTGGTACCCCCTTGTCCATCAGTGAGTGACAGACGGTAGGTGGTGGGGTCCAGGGTCAGGTGATACCCCTCTACGTAATTTTTCACCGCCTGACAGCTGGGGGGTGCAATAGGGCTATCCTCTACCCTATCCTTAGGTGCGGTGGTATCCAGACGCACCTCTGCCTCTGCCACCCGTGTCGCCAGGGTGGTGAGGGCGGACTGCAGGTCCGTTTCTCCCCCATCCAGGCTAACGCCCAGCCAGGGGGCTGCCTCTCCCTCTGCCAGCTCTCTGATCAGGGCGTTCAGCCTCTCGGCGATCAGACGGGGAAGGCGGTCAAACGCCTCCTTCAACTGCTGAGGGGTATAGGCTCTGCCTCCAAATTCCTTAGAGGCGTTTGGGCGGGTGGGCATTGCCACCACGCCACTCTGCGAAATTTCTCTTTCTGAAATTTCCTTGATACTCATAAATCCTCCTTATTTGTTTGCATTTGCTCCCATGCCACAAGGAGGTGTGCGTGCTATCGTTTTTTCTTTGGGGCTTATATGCTTCCCAGACAGGGAAAAATTTCTACGGCAGAGCAGCCCAGTGCCTCTGCCAATCTCAGCATGGTATACCCGTCGGGGAAATGCTCCGCACGCTCGATGCGGTTCACCGTCACTCTGGACAGACCAGCCACGTCTGCCAGTGTTCCTTGTGTATATCCACGTCTGACTCTCAAAAGCTTCAGTTGATTTTTCATAGATCTCCTTTTAAATTCCCGTTGTATATATTTTACAGTTTTTTGCGTGGGTTGTCAAGTATATACAACAGACAAAAGAAAACAAGCCTATTGACCTTTTGTTGTATATGTTTTACAATTAGAGAAAAAACGAGAGGTGCCGCTATGAAGGGTGTAGCCGTTTTGGGGCTGTATATCAGACAGCTGAGAGAGAAAAAGGGATGGTCGCTGAGAATTTTGGGAAGTCACGCCGGGATCAGCCACACCCAGATAGATATTCTGGAGAAGGGCTATGACCCCAGAACGGGAAAGCGTGCCAACACCACCATGGATACCCTGCAAAAGGTGGCAGACGCCCTGGAGGTGAACGTCCAGGAGTTCGTCCGCTGCCTCAGCGGTGGCATGGAGGTTACCCTCACCCGCCCCCGTCACACCTGGTACCCCGATGAGGAGGAGGACGTCATTCACGCCTCCGATCCCGAGATCGCCACCATGCTGATCCTGCGATACGGAAGGGCAAGGGTGGCACCCCCTGCCAAGGGCGAGGATAACGGTTCCCTGAGGGAGGCTCTCTTTGGCTACACCCCCACCGAAGATGAGTGGCAACAGGTGCTGACGCTGGTAAAAAAGCTGAAGGAAAAACGGGGCTGATGTGCTAAGGCACCAATTTAATTTTTCTTTTTTGTGCTTTTCGCCCAGGCATTTTCTTCTTTTTATATTATTTTTAGCGGATACCCCTTGTATCCGCTTCTTTTTATTTGTAGTATAGAACCAGAATAACTCTCAGAGAGTATTTAGGAAAGGATACTACTATGAAAAGCAATCGTATTCTCAGTATGCTTCTCTCCCTGCTTCTGGTGCTGGGCCTGCTGTGCGGTCTGATGACCGTGCTGCCCGCCGCAGAGGAGGGCGAAGGCGATACTACCACCGAGGAGTTCGCTCCCCCCGAAGTAACCCTTGCCCCCAATGCGGACATTTGGGACGGCGCTGCCGATCAGCAGCCCACTAAGACTGCCGCTGACGGTGCCATCCTCATTGAGACTGCCGCCGAGTTCGTTTGGCTGGTCAGAAACGCCACCCAGGCGTCCACCGAGGGGAAAACCTTCCGCCTGATGGCAGACATCAACCTGAGCGATAAGAGCCTGGGCGACGCCACCGGACGCGTATTCTCCGGCGTTTTAGACGGTAACGGCCATATCGTGGCAAACGTACGTCTGTACGCCAGCGGCTATAGTAATGCCGCAGGCTACGTATTTAACAACGTAAATAACGGTACCATTAAAGACCTGACCATTCTGGGCATGAAGGCAAGCGGTTACAACAACTCCGCCGCCTTCGTTGGTGGTACCTCCGGTGCCACCCTGTCTGACCTGCAGATCCTGAACGCAGACCTGAAGGGCAGCAAGCTGGCTTCCGTTGTTCTGTACGCCACCAGCTCTACCTTCACTAACATCGTGACCAGCGGTACCCTGAACAACGCCAGCTCCTCCGGCGGCGGTCAGCAGGCGGGTGTCATTTTCCAGGCAAACGGCTGTACCATTGACGGCATTGCAAACTACACTACCATCACCGCTGCTAAGAAGGGCAACTTTGGTATGGTAGTAGGCGAGCTGGTCACCTCTGCCACCACCGTCAGCAACTGTATCAACTACGCCAGTGCCGAAATTAACGCAGGCAACGTTACTATGGGCGGTATCGTCGGTTACGTTAAAACCTCCGGCTGTGTGATCGAGAACTGCGTCAACTACGGTAACCTGACCAACACCAACGCATCCGCCGCCGAGATGGGCGGTATCGTGGCGATTGCATACGAGAACCAGGGCTATACCATTACCCTGAGTGGCTGTATCAACCGCGGTGATATCACCAGTGGCTCTGATGATATCGGCGGTATCATAGGTCGCTATGGCTTTAACCACACCGGCTATAACTCCAACGCCTATAACTGTGCCAACTACGGTAACATCACCGGTACCACCAGTATTGGCGGTATTATCGGTCAGAGCGACGGTAAGCACTATGCAAACCAGGACGCACATATCTATTTCCACAACAGTGCTAACTACGGTGACGTAACCGCCACCACCGGTTATGCAGCTGCC
>JAZORW010000204.1:0-16610 GCA_045656805.1 Eubacteriales bacterium
AACCTTCTGCTTTGAGATGTAAAAGGAAAAGAAAAACCGCTACGGATTTTAGTCTGTGGCGGTTTGGTTTTTAAAAAAATAATTCTGCAAAGGGAAGGCAAGTGTGACCGACAGACGCCACGACAGTGGCTTACTGTGGAAGTAAATGCTACGCATTTCTTCCGACTTAGCGAGAACAGGTTCTCGCGGTCGCTCTCGCCAAAAACCAAAAGAAAAGGCCCCCCTTGCGGAGGGCCTTTTCTTTTGGTCGAGGTGACAGGACTCGAACCTGCGGCATCTTGCTCCCAAAGCAAGCGCGCTACCAACTGCGCCACACCTCGTTGTAAAAATAAATAATCAGTGACAAACGGAATCTCAGTATTCTATTTTCGCGCTTGCAAAACGCAAGCGACAGCTCCCGGCTCGGTCGCACATCGACCGCTCTGCCTGCGTTACTCGGCAGGCGTTCTCGGAGCTTTGCGAGCCTTCGCTTCGCCAAAACAGCACACCGTGCTATTTTGTCTTTGCTCACCAGCTGCGCCACACCTCGTTGTAAAAATAAATAATCAGTGACAAACGGAATCTCAGTATTCTATTTTCGCGCTTGCAAGACGCAAGCGACAGCATTCTTGAAGCTTCTTTATGTTCCCAAGGCAACGGTATACTATGTTATGCTACGTTGCCTTGGAATATGAGGGGAATTACTCTTCGGGGTCCTCGGGCAGATCCATGGGGAGGGTAGCACCCTCTTGGACTGCCTCTGCCTCCGCCTTTTCACGGGCGGCTGCTGCCGCCTGTGCCTGAGCCAGCTCACGAGCCATGGCTTCCTGACGCTCGGCGATTGCCTTATCTCTTGCCTCCAGACGGGCTGCCTTGATGGCGGCGGCACGCTTTTTCATGGCGGCACGCTCTTCCTCAGGGTCGTGATAGATGAAGTTATAATTGGTGATCAGCTCTTCCTGTCCCCGCTTCTTGAGCCCCCAATGTACCAGCTGACGGATCATATCGTAGATTACGGCAAAAAGGGGCACGCCAATGAGAAGACCGATAAAGCCAAACAGGTCACCAAAGACGATAACGGCAAACAGCACCCAGAAGCCCGACAGACCGATGTTGTCCCCTACGATATAGGGGTCCAGAATGTTACCGTCCAGCTGCTGAACCACTACCACAACGATCAGGAAATAGATCACCATAATGGGGTTGTCGCTGTGTGCCATGAACACAAGGAACATACAGGGGAATGCACCGATGTAGGGTCCAAAGAAGGGAATCATATTACAGAATGCCATAAATACGGCAATCAGGGGTGCGTTTTGAATACGGACGATAGCCAGAGTTACATACAGGATGCATCCTACGATAAAGGAGTCCAGCATCTTGCCGGTGAAGAATTCAGAGAACTTCCGGTTGGCGAACTGAGCCTCACGGATCAGCCAATCTGCGGTCTTCTTCTTGCATACGGCATGTACCACCAGGTTTGCCTGCTGGGCAAAACGCTTACGGTTCATAAGGATGTACACGGTAGAAACCACGGTGACCAGAATGTCTACGAGGAAATTCAGAACGGAAACCACCACGGAGCCCACGGTGGAAACCAGAGACAGGGCATTGTCCACCAGAGAGGACAGGATGCCGCTGCTGTTACCGGAGAAGTTTTCTACTACGGAACGGTACAGCTTATACAGCGTCATGCTGATAGGCTTGTCAGGCTGGTTCAGCCCATCAAACCACTTGCCCAGCTCACCGAAATATTCGGGAACCAGAACTCTCAGCTCGTTGATTGAACGGATAACACCGGGAATCACCAGCATGCCTACACCGGTCACTACCAAGAGGAAAAGGAAGGTGGTGATTAGCACGGTAACACGGTTGGCGGCAGCTCTTGCACGCTTCTCCGTGGTTTTTCCGGAGGCAATACGCTTCGCAGCCAGACGGCTGACAAACAAATTCTCAAACCATGGGTCAAGGCGATTGCAAAGAGGCTTCAGAATAAAAGCGAACAATGCACCGGCCACGAAGGGGGAGAGAATGCTAATGACCGATTTCACACCCTTGGCAATGTCGCCAATGCGGGCAAGGAAGAAATAAACCAATAGGCCGGCTACGATCACCGTCAATGCACTACGCATGATCGTACGGATGCGGGAATGACTCATATGCTCCATGCAAAACTCCTTTGCAAGAATATAAATATAATGAAAATTATAGTAACAGGGTAACACATATTATAGCAATCCCCGCCCTCGTAGTCAAGAGAGAAGAGAAAGAAAAAGGGAATTGTATATTTTCTTTTGCATTTTTGACAGCTCTTTACACCCCATTGCATCTCTTGCCCTCCACGAGAAGCCGTGAGAAGAGTGTAAACGATAGGTTACATATATGCAAACTAAAGTATACAAAGTGGGAGATTACCACGCAAAACGATCTGAAAACAAAGGGGTCGTGAAGGTAGACGCCTTGGAAAGGGCAGGTGTGTAAAAAGACAGAAAAACAGGGGGTTTTTAAGAAAAGAGAGGGGTTTTGCCTCTTTAAGTCGCATTTTTGACTATAAAATACATCGCTTGCCACTTGATTTTCTCAGTGTGCTATGGTAGAATAAGAGTCCACAAGGGGAAACGTTCCCCAAAAACGGAGGAATTTTACATTAGATGTCTAAGAAACCGGTGATTGCCTGTTTCGCTGCGGCATTCCTCTCTTGCCAATTGACTATGTTTTCCCGTGCTGCGGGTGCAGATTTAGGGGCTGCGGCTCTTTCCTCTGCCGGTAGGTCAATGGGGCAATTTGCCTCTTCCCTTCTCGGGGTGATTATAGGCTTCCCTAAAAGGCTCGTATCTTGGTGTGATGCAATGGGAATAGAGGCAGTGGCGTGGATCACCCTGATCCTGATTGCCATGACGGTGGCTCTTCTGGGCTTCCGTGTGAGGAAATGTCTGAGCGTCGGGCTGGGCGGAGGTCTTTGCTTTGCCCTTGGATATACGATATACATAACCGCACTCTCTCTGGACGGCACCCCAAATTGGATCACCTCGAATGCCTCTGTGCTGATATGGGTGGTGTCGGGTGTGCTGTGCGTAGCGGGCGGTGTGCTGTTTTGGTACCTCAGACGATTTGGTATGTGTCTTTTAGTCGGTCTGATCGTGGGCGGTAGTCTCTACCATATCACCGGCTGGCACTGGCTGGCACTTGCCGGTGGAATGCTGGCTTGCCTGATCTGCTCTGTGGCACTGAAGGAGATGATCGTTTACCTCACGTCTCTTGGCGGTTCCATGTGGGCAGTGTATCTGCTTATAGGTCCCGGTGGCGTATTTTCCTTGTCCACCTACGAGTGGCAGCTGTTACTCCTTTTAGGACTTCTTCTGGGACTTATATGTACTGTGGTGCAAAATACCACCTCTCATAGCCGTAAATATTATTGACAGGGTCGCACAGAGTGAGTGTGTGACCCTGTTTTTTTATTTCTTTTTCTAAATTTACAATTTTCCATTGTATCAAAGGAAAAATAGGGCTACAATGAAATAAAAAACTGAGAGGCATATCTATGAAGATACATTATATCGGAACGGGTGCCGCAGACTGGACGGCAGCGGCCGGCCCCAGGGATGGAATGTCCCGCCGTTTCTCCTGCGCCGTATTGGACGGCAGACTTGCTATTGATCTGGCACCTACCACGCCGGAGAGCTTCTTTGCCCCCGACGGACCTCTGGGACAGGTGGAGAGCGTGATCTACACGCATTCTCACAACGATCATTTTCACGTGGGTACCCTGCTGGCACTGGCGGAGACCCGCAAAGTACGCGTAATGGCTGACAGTGCGCTGCTGGCATTGATCCCCGACCATCCCACCCTGACACCTGTAACTGCCTCCGTGGGGGAAGCCACGCAGCTGGGGGTGTATCAGATCACTCCTCTGGCAGCCAACCATCTGGTATCCGCCAGACCCACCGAGTGCCCCATGCACTACGTCATCGAGGCAGAGGGAAAGCGGATCTTCTGGGGTGCTGACGGTGCGTGGTTCTTCACTGACACCTGGCAGGGGATCTGTAAAAGACGCCCCTACGACAGAATGATTTTAGACGGCACCCTGGGTGACGTGGTGGGGGACCCCCGAATCTTTGAGCATAACAGTCTGCCCATGATCGAGATGATCCGTGACGTGGCTATTAAGAGAAAGTTGCTAAGTGAGGCGGGGCAGATCTGGCTGACCCACCTGTCAAGAGATGCCCATACCAGCCCCCAAGAACTACCCGCTGACCTGGCAAAGAGAGGTCTGTACGTATCTTATGACGGTATGGAGGATGAATTTTGATGGAAAAGAAACTTTCCAAGCCAGACGTAGACCGTATTAATTATCTTGCCGCAGAGGCAAAGAAACGCACCCTGACGCCCGCTGAGCAGGAGGAGCAAAAAAAGCTGCGAGAAGCCTATATCGCCTGGTTTAGAGCCGAGCTTAGGGGTAAATAAGTAGAATTGCCTATGAAAATCTATCCCTTTGATCAAAGTCCTCTGGTGTATGCCAGACGGCCTTATATGGGAAAGTATCCTTTCCATCAAAGATTTTTGTTTTTAATTCTGTTTCTTTTCGTCGCTTCTATGATCTCCAACCTGCTTTTTAACACGGTGGTGATACTGGTGGGGCGTGAGAGCATCTTTCCCCTGATGGCGGATTGTATTGCGGGCAGAATCAGTATGGCGGAGTTTTCTTCCGCCCTGACCTATGTCACCGTGTCTGTCGCTGCCCGCCCCTTGGTGCAGGTGGTGTCGCTGGCGACGGATTCGGTGGGGGCCCTGGCACTGCTGCTGTTCTTCTTCCGCATTGACGGGCGTACCCCGGATTCACTGGGGATGGGGCGCCCGGGTCGTGCAGGAGTTAGAGATATGTCACTGACCCTGCTGGTCGCACTTCTTGGGTATGGGTGCCTTTTGGGCATCTCCCTGCTGAGTGGATCTGCACGTCTGTTCTTTGCCCCACAGGGCGGAGGATGGTTGCCCCTGTATTTAGTAGGATTTGTGTGCGTGGCGTTCTCTGACGTGTTACTCACCCAGGGTCTCTTGCTCACCTCCTTTTTAGTGCCGGGCAGACAGGTGTACACCAGCGTGCTGGTTTCCTCCCTGTTCTTTGCCTATGTGCAGATAGGCAGTGGAGCTACACTGCTATCTATGGTGAACACCTTCTTTTTGGGGTTGTGCCTATCTCTTTTGACCCTGAGATGCGGTCACATCTGGGCTCCCACGGCGTGCCTTGCGTTCTTGCGGTTTTTACCCTGCCTTTTTGGAATGCCCAACGGGGGTGGCGTGTACAGTGCATCTCTATTCTCGTCTTTGGTCTCCACCCGGGGTACTCTTCTTAGCGGCGGTACAATGGGGTTGTTAGGCGGTCTGCCCGCATCTGCCGTGCTGCTTCTTGCACTGTTCCTTCTGCTCTTTATACCCCCCGTTTTTCCCTCGGCACCTTCCGGCGGGAGCAAGGGTGGCTACTACACCGTGTATTTTTCTTAAGCTTGATTTTGGGACAACCGCAGACGGCGGTTGTCCTCTTTTTGTAAGAATTGCCGAAAAGGCGAAAGAGAGTTTGTGAAAACTGTGAGAGAGTATGACGACAAAAGAAAAATACTTGCCTTTTCCCTTGCAAAAAAAATAAAATATAGTACAATAACTATGTATAATTGTATCCCTCGGAGGTTTTACCCTTGAAACGTATTCTGACTTATTTGCTTTGTCTTAGCTTCCTTCTGTGTATGGTTCCCACCGCAGAGGGTTCTTTCCCTGTGGCACAGCAGGTGTATGGGGAGGAGAACGTGACACAGTCAGGGAAGGACGCGCAGGTATTGCAGTCCTTGTTGGCCTTCGAAACCTACGATAATCTGCCTGCTCGGGATATGCCTCTGCCTGAGGACTTGACCCCCTGGGATGGCACCGTGGCAACTGCCTTTGACGGTGGTAAGGGAACCCCCGAAGATCCCTACCAGATCGCCAACGCAGCACAGTTTGCCTTCTTCATGAAGATGTGTAACGATTTCTCCTTTACGGATACCAACAACAACGGCGGTGCCCGCTATACTGCGCTGAACTACGTACTAACAGCAGATATTTGCTTAAACCCCGATTTCACCATTGACTCTGACGGAAACGTGGTAGGGGCTTCCTCCCTGAAGGTCACCCCCGTTATGGATCCCGACCAGATCTTCACAGGTACCTTTAAGGGGAACGGCCACTGCATCTTTAACCCCTATATCACCAGCGGTGACGGTCTGTTCTCCACACTGGACGCTTCCGCACTGCTGGAAAACGTACATCTGGTGCGTGGATATTTTAAGAGCAATTCGTACTTGGCAGGCGTTCTGGTGCGTGAGATCTCCAGCTTTACTATTGTAAAGGGATGTAGCGTCAGCACCTATGCTAAGTATTCTAATAACACCGACAGCTCTGTGTTCGGCGGCATTATCGGCGGTGTAAATAGTGGTAACTCTACCGTATACGGCTGTGAGTTCCGCGGTGAGATCCACGCCACCTCTGTAGATGCAAAGGCTGTGGTGGGCGGTGTCATCGGTATGTACTATGACTGTACGGCACATCTTGCCCTGAAAAACTGCATCAACCGAGGCTCTATCTCCGGCAGTGCCTACGTTATGGGCGGCATTGTGGGTAAGCCCTATAACAACTACAAGAACTTCGGCATGGGTATAAACCTTTCCGGCTGCGTCAACTTCGGTGACGTCAGCAATACCGCAGGCCTTGCAGGCGGTATTATTGGTGAGATGCAGGGGGTCAACTATACGGTTACCACCTTGGCTATGACCTATTGTGCCAACTTTGGTGATATTTTCGCAGGCACCAACTATGCGGGCGGTCTTATGAGCCGCTTCACCATGCGTGAGAATACTGACGCCGGTAAGGTACTGAAGATCACCGCTTGCTACAATATGGGCGACGTTTCCACCACGGGCTACTGTGTAGGTGGCATGATCGGACTGGTGCGTGGCTGTGTTTCCTTTGAGAGCTGCGGTGTCAGCGGTACTGTTAGCGGATCTTTGCAGGTCGGCGGTATGGTAGGTCTTGTCGACCATAACTTTACCCAGTACCGTGGTAACGGTAGTATGATGGACGTCAAGGGGTGCTGGACCAACTGTGACGTAAAGGCTACGGGCGAGGGAGCAGGCGGTGTCCTGGGTGCCCTGCTGGTAGGTAGCTCTAAGCAGGAAGAAAACTATCTGTACGTAGGTGGCTCCGTGCTATCCGGCACCGTCACCGCACCCACTCACGCGGGTGGACTTCTGGGCTATGTCAACGAGGGACAGACCAAAAAACGTGCCGCCCAGCTAAACGTGGAATATACCCTATCCTCCATTCTTGTCACCTACCGCGAGGGCGGTGTGGCAGGATGCATTCACGGCGGCCGTAAGTCTACGAGTATTATCGTGGCTCTGAGTGCAGCGGGAAAGCGTAACTATATCTACAACGTGATGCACGAGGCAAATCCGGCGTGGGAGGTCACCTCAGTCGTAGAGGGTGCCACCATGACGGGTGGCTCGAAGCTGTCCCTGGACACCACCTATGATCCTGAAAATCTCACCAACGGAACCTATCTGAACATTCTGAATATTTATGCCACCCAGAAGAGTCTGCCTCATTGGAAGCAGGGCAAGGAGAAGCCCCTTCATACCGTAAATGCCACCCTGGAATCTCTCGGGCTGGAAAGAGAATATGACGGTCAGGCAACGAAATTGCCCACCGCCAACTTCAACGGTGCAGAGCCTGTTCTGAAATGGGAAAAATGGGACGAGGATACCCAGAGCTGGGAGAATATGAAGCAGGCACCCCTGGAGGTAGGTAAATACCGTCTGCAGGTTGCATACCTCACTGCCAGAAGCCAGGGTGCTGACTCTATCGTGTTTGAGATCCTGCCCCGCTACTTTGATATGAGTCAGGTGAGCTGGAAATCCCAGACCACCTTCACCTATACGGGTACAGAGCAGACCATGACCCTGGACGGACTGCCTTCCTCCTTCGTTGTGCAGTACGCCGGTAACAGCTATATCAACGCAGGTAACTATACTGCGAGCCTGGTTTCCGTTACGGATCCTACGGGCAACTACCGTATTATTAACGTGGACAAGGTAAAGCCTCAGGCGTGGAAAATCGACACCCTGAGCCTGAACGTAAACAATATTCACTGGAGCCATATCGACCCCGCCACGGGTCTGCCAACCCTGACCTATAACGAGGGAGATCAGGTGGTATACCTGGTATACGAGGGCAATCCTGATCTGGATCTGAGCCTGATCTTCAATATTGACTACACTTATACCAAGAACGGCAGCCAGGTGGCGGCCGGTCGGGACGTCAGCGACCGATACCAGGCAAAGGCGGTGGTGACCCAGGAGGACTACAGTAACGTTACCGTCACGGGTGTATGGACCACCACCTATACTACCGCATGGCGAATCGTGAAGAGAAATATCAATCCTGCGGATTACATTATTTTTGATAACCTGACCGTTACTTATGATGGCAACAGCTACATGCTGGATTATTACGGGGAAGAGCTGCCCGGTTGTGTGAAGCAGGTGAAAGAGGGACGTGGAAAGGGTACCAATGCAGGTACCTACGCGGTCACCTATACTTACACCCTCACCGATACGGCAAACAATACCCTCACCGACGGCACCACTGCCAACCTGTCTCAGGTGGTGATCACCCGTCAGCTGGTCATTGAACCTGCTGTTCCCAAGATCACTGCAGGCGGCTTTGATATGACCTACGACGGTGAGATGCACACCATTGACGAGGAAAGGGCATCCTTCAGCATCAAGGGCAGTGACGAGATCAAGGAAGAACTGGAAAAGAGCGGCTCTCTGAGCTTTGAGTACTACTATGCAGGTCATATGACCGGTACTCCCATGGAGGGCGTGCAGAATGCGGCAGAATATACCGTTAAGGTTATCTTCCATTCTCAGAACCCCAACTTTAAGGACGGCACCTATATCACCGTTCCCGTATACGTGAACCGAGCAACCTTAGTTCTGGAGGGAGATATCGTATTCCGTAACGGTACCTTCGTCTCCGATGGCTCTCCCAAGATGCTGGAGCTGAAGAACGCAGATAAGCTGCCCGAGTTCGTCTACGTCACTTACAGTGAGCCCCAGACCGATGCGGGTAAGTATACCGTAGCATGCTACTTCCATTTCACCCCTGAAATGGAGGGTAACTATCAGCCTCTGCCTACCCTGACGGCTACCATGACCATTCTGACCTATGAGCTGATAGACCAGGAAACGGGACTGCGCGTGGCATTCCCCACAGGGCAGCCTAACCCCTACCGTCTGCTGGTAAAGAAGCATAACGAGGACGTGTTTGGAAAGATCAACACCTCTCATCAGGTGGCGTGGAATACTTCTCTCAAGGCACTGTATCAGGTGGAGATGAAGCAAAACCTCACCTCCATCACTGAAACGGACGTTGCCTTCACGGTGAAGATCCCCATCACCCGTGCCATGGTGGAAAAGGCAAATAAGGGAGAGCTGTACGTGGTATCCATCATCTTTGACGAGCATGGCGGATATACCATCACAAAGCACCTCTTTGAGGCAGAAAATATGAGTGGCGAAACATATCTGACCTTCCAGGCAACCCAGGTCGCCTACTACGGCATCGTAACCACGGATTCCCCCACCGGCTACTACGTGTGGGTGGGTACCTCCGTTCTGATCCTGGCACCCGCCATTCTGGTATTTTCCATTGGCGTTCATGCCCACCGTGTGCGTAAGCGTAACCGGAAGAATGAGATTTAATTTTTAATAAAAAGAAGAGCAGCTGGAAAAATTCGGCTGCTCTTTTTTACTTTTATCTTCCCTTCTGTAAATGCATATACTGTTACGGGGGTTAAGACCCAGAAAGAGATAGGGAAGGACAGAAACGTGAGAGAATATAAAATATGTGGGGGAACGCCGCTACATGGCTCGGTGGCAGTGTCGGGTGCCAAAAATGCGGCATTGCCTCTTTTGTTTGCTGCCACCCTTTGTCAGGGGGAGACGGTTTTATATCAAATGCCGAACATTGGTGACGTGCGTCTGGCAGTCAGGCTGCTGACGTCTATGGGCGTGCGTGCAGAATGGAGGGACGGACACACACTGGAACTGGATGCACGGGATATGGAGCCTGTCCCACCGCCACCCCACCTGACAGCAGGTCTTAGGGCATCCTCCTATCTTCTGGGAGTTTGTCTGGCTAAGTGGGGCATGTCTCCCACCATTGCTACGGGGGGCTGTGATTTCGGCTCAAGACCCTTAAACTGTCATTATAGCGTTTTTGCTGCCATGGGGGCAGAGGGACAGGGAGAGCTACGGGCACAGGGTGGGCTACACGGATGCGTTCACACCTTTGACCGTGTGTCCGTAGGGGCGACGGTCAATGCCCTGCTGGCGGCCTCCACCCTGCCTGATGCGGTAGAACTGTTGGGCTGTGCTACAGAGGACCACGTGGTGGCCTTAGAAAGATTTTTAACCCGGGCAGGGGTAGAAATCCAGGGGGTAGGAACCCCCCATTTGGTGGTCCGTGGAAAAAAGGAACTTAGAGGCGTTTCCTTTCACGTTCCTCCTGATGATATTGAGGCAGGCACCTATCTTCTGTCTGCCGCCGCCACAAGGGGCAGGGTAGAGGTGCGACACATTCGTGCAGAGGCACTGGAGAGCCTCTTAGGGGTCCTGGAGGGGGCAGGGTGCCGTGTAGAGCGTCACCTGAATTCTGTGGTCTTAGATGGTCGCCTGGGAGTTAGCGGGGTACGTGTGCAGACGGCACCCCATCCGGGCTTTCCAACCGACCTGCATCCTCCGCTGGTGGCGGCTCTTTGCTATGCAAAGGGGGAGAGCCGGGTCAGGGAAACCGTGTGGGCAGATCGCTTCCGCTATACAGAGGAGCTGAAGAAAATGGGGGCAGAAATAGAGATAAACGGGCAGAGCCTGACCGTTCACCCCACCCCCTTGCAGAGTGCCACCGTCACAGCCACAGACCTGCGTGGAGGTGCCGCCATGGTGGTGGCAGCCCTGGGGGCAAAGGGCAGGAGCAGGATCCTGCGGGGCGACGTGATCGACCGTGGATACGAGTGCATGGAAGAAAAAATGAGGCTTTTGGGAGCAGATCTGTATCAATTATGAAAAGCGGCGTCGACGCCTTTTCTTATGCCCGCCTAAAGCACCGCCTACAAGGGTGGTGAGTGCCACCAGGGGCACCCCTGCACAGCGAATACCCCAGGACAGGGTGGTGCCCGGCACACACAGTCCCAGCCCGGAGATCAACAGGGTCAGCAGGGCTGCCCCCGCCAGTGCAGGAAGCAGGGAGGGATGCCCCCATAGCACCGTGCATAGCCACCCGCAGAGCAGGGCACTGGCCAAAAGACAAATGAGCCCCAGGGGAAGAATATAGGCGGTGGGATCCTGGGTACGCCAAAGGATACAGGCACAAAGAAACAGTAGTGCCATACCTGTGGCCAGGGAGATCCCTACCCCCAGTGCCACCACCCCCGGGAAGGAGCGAGCATGGGTATGCCTTTTCCGCTTTTGATCCATAATAAAAACCTCCGTCATAGTTGTAGTCAACCATATGACGGAGGCTCTTATTTTAGACCCTGGGGTCTGATTGCGTTTTCAAATGGGAATTACCACACGCCGTTCTTTTTCTTAGAGGACTTCTCCTCGGCGGTGACGGCTACCTCGGTCTCTACGACCTCTTGGATAGCGGTTTCCTCGTCGGCAGGCTTGGTTGCTTCGACGGGGGCATCGCCTGTGGCAACGGCAACCTCAGTCTCTACTACCTTCTCTGCCACAGTCTTGTCTGCCTGAGGCTGGATGGCGGGGGTCTTCTTACCCTTCTTGCTTGTGGGTGCGGCTTCCTTCTGCTTCACGGGGGCCGCGGAATCCTCGGCCTTTACGTCAATGGTGCGGATGGCGCCACGCAGGAAACGAATGTGGGTCTTATCCTTGGTAGTTTCAATAACCACGGTCTCTTCACGGAGAGAAACGATCTTACCCACGATACCGCCGATGGTGGTGATCTCGTCGCCAACAGCCAGGCTGTTACGCATGTCGGCTTCTTCTCTCTCACGCTTTTTCTGAGGGCGGATCATAAACAGATAAATGAAGGCAAAGCCCACAACTACCATAAGGATCAGGCTGATGGCATCACTGCTCATCGCCAGAACGGGGAAAAACTGCATTGGAATACCTCTTTTCAAGTTTTGTACGTTGTTATTATATCCCAAATTTATGAACAATTCAACAGATAAGCGAATTTTTATCTGTACCTCCCTTTTTCTTGACAGGAAAGAGGCAGAAGAGGTATAATGAAATCAAAGAAAATACGAAAGCGAGGACACCCCGTGAAGGTTTCTCAGATCCCCTATGAAAGATATACCATCGAACAGCTGAAGGAGGCGTTTCACCGCTTTGAGGTCGCTGTGAAAAATGCTACTTGCGCCCGAGACGTTTTGAAGGCAAGAGAAGAGGTAGAGGAGGAGAGAAAGAAGTATTCTACTGCCGCCTCCCTGTGTAACTGTCGCTTTACCTTGGATACCCGAGACCCCTTTTACAGTGGGGAGGTGGATTATTACGATGGTGTCGGACCCCAGGCACAGGAGCTGCTGGTCAGATACGGAGATTTGCTGCTGGAGAGCCCCTTTAGAGCAGAACTGGAGGAAAGGATCAATCCCCTTTGCTTCCGCTTTTACGAGCTGGCAAAGAAGTCCTATTCCCCCGTCGTAGAGGAGGACTGCCGTGAGGAAAATGCCCTGACCACCGAGTATTCCCGCTTTATGAGCGGTATGCTGATCTCCTTTGACGGACAGGAGCTGCCCCTATCCGTGGTGCGTGGGTCTCTTGAGAATCCCGACCGCGCCGTTAGACAGCGTGCCGCCGAGGCAATCGGTCTGGCACTGGAGAAGAATGCCGATACCCTGGACAGCATTTACGATAAGCTGGTAAAGGTCCGTACCCGCATCGCCAAGAAGCTGGGATACGAGAATTTCGTAGAGCTGGGCTACTACCGTATGGGCCGTATTGACTACACCCGTGAGATGGTGGCTGCCTTCCGTGATAACGTGAAAAAGGATCTGGTGCCCGTGGTTGCCAAAATGAAGGCAGGCATTGCCGGTGATCTGGGCATTGACAGAATTAACTACTACGACGATAACGTGTATATTCAGGGCGGTAACCCCTGTCCCAAGGACGGTGCCGAGGGCATTTTCCAAAATGCACAGGAAATGTACGACACCATGCACCCCGAGATCGGCGCCTTTATGCGTGAGATGGTAGAGGCTGAGGCCTTCGACGTAGAGGCAAGAGAGGGTAAGTGGGGCGGTGGCTACTGCACCGGCTTTGATAGCTATTGTCAGCCCTTCATTTTAGCAAACTTTAACGGCACCGCTGGGGATATTGACGTAATCACCCACGAGTTCGGCCATGCGCTGGCAGCCAAGAAGTCCTATGACTGTGGAGATTATGAGCTGGGCGTAGGCGGAATGGAAACCGCAGAGTGCCACAGCATGAGCATGGAATTCTTCTGTGAGCCCTTCATGGATAAGTTCTTTGAAAACCCTGCCGCCTACTGCCGTCAGCACCTGATGGGCGCCCTGTCCTTCATCCCTTACGGTGTAATCGTGGACGAGTTCCAGCATAACGTATATCAAAATCCCGATATGACCCCCGCCGAAAGAAAGGCAATGTACAAGTCTCTTGAGGATAAGTATCGCCCCTATCTGAACTGGGAGGGCATTCCCTATCTGGAGCAGGGCACCCGCTGGCAGTATCAGATGCACATCTATGAGTCCCCCTTCTACTACATCGACTATTGCCTGGCACAGACGGTTGCCCTTGGCTTCCTGGTTATGATGCGGGAGAATTACGGTGAGGCTCTGGACAGATACCTGAAGTTCTTGGGTGCGGGAGGCACAAAGCCCTTTAGCGTGCTGGTGAAAGAGGCCGGTATTGCCAATCCCTTTGAGGAGGGTTCTCTCAGCCGTATGGCAGACACCCTGACCCGCATTCTGGAAGAAGAGAAGTAAAATGAAGCTAAAAGCAATGATTATGGATGAGGCAGCCCTGGGGCGTGCCCTCACCCGTATCTCCTATGAAATCGTAGAAAAGCAGGCTGACCTGTCACGGGTGGTGCTGGTGGGTATCCGCACACGGGGCGTTCCTATGGCGGAGATCATTTCCGGGAAAATTGAGGCACACAGTGGCGTGACAGTCCCCACAGGGGTACTGGATATCTCCCTGTACCGTGACGATAGGTTCAGTGAAGAGCCCCCTGCAGACGGTGGCACCACCTTGCCCTTTTCTATTGGGGGCAGGGACGTGGTGCTGGTAGATGACGTTCTGTATACGGGTCGCACCGTGCGTGCGGCAATCGAGGCTTTGTTTGCCATGGGCAGACCTCGCTCTATTCGCCTGGCAGTGCTGGTGGATAGGGGACACAGAGAACTGCCGATCCGTGCCGACTTCGTGGGAAAGAATATGCCTACCTCCAGGCAGGAGATCGTGGCGGTGCGTCTTGCTCCCACAGATGGGGAAGCAGGCGTCTTCCTTTATGAATAATAAGTAACATAACTTAAAAAGCCCGACGGCGACGTCGGGCTTTTTTCTGTCACGGGGGGCGAGGCGTGCATATACTGACTCCGAAGGAGATAGACCATGTTGTGCGATAGCCTGTTTGATTTAGACCGTACCCTCGCCGCCCCCTATCTGAAGGGGAAACACCCCTGGGAGGTGCTTCCCCATCTGGGGGAGGTCCTTTGGCAGCTGGGAGAAGCCCTGCCGGGAGAGCAGTATCAGGAAGTAGAGCGTGGCATTTGGATCTCCCATACCGCCTGTGTAGCAGATACGGCGCGCATCTACGCCCCCTGCATTGTGGGTGGTGGGTGTGAAGTACGGCACGGGGCGTATTTGCGTGGCTCCACTCTGTTGGGGAAGGAGTGCGTGGTGGGGAATTCCACGGAAATCAAAAACTCTATTCTGTTTGACGGGGTGAAGGCACCCCATTTTAATTACGTAGGGGACTCTATTCTGGGGTATGGGGTGCATCTGGGGGCAGGCGTTATCCTGTCAAATTTACGCTCTGACAGAGGACAGGTGACGGTAAGGGAAACGCCCCCCGTTCCAACGGGTCTTAAAAAGCTGGGGGGTATGCTGGGTGACCTATGTGAGGTGGGATGCCACGCGGTAATAAACCCGGGTACCGTGTTGGGCAGGGGATGTGTGGTAATGCCGCTGACCTCCGTGCGAGGGGTCTGGGTGGCAGGTAGCCGTATTTCAGGCAGAGGGGTATAGTATGGGGCGATATTTTGGCACAGACGGTTTTCGTGGAGAGGCGGGGGTAGCCCTCACTGCCTCCCATGCCTTTTCGCTGGGTAGGTTTCTTGGGTGGTATCTCGGGGAGAAGGGCGACACTGTCCCTCAGGTGCTATTGGGAAAGGACACCCGTCTATCGGGCTACACGCTGGAGAGTGCCCTGTGTGGGGGGCTCACCGCCTCGGGGGCCAACGTGACCCTCTTGCACGTCACCACCACGCCCTCTCTCTCCTATTTGTGTCAGAGGGGCGGATATTCTCTGGGGATCATGATCTCCGCCAGCCATAACGGCTTTGGTGACAACGGTATCAAGGTGTTTTCCTCCGGGGGAGATAAGGCAGATGAAGAGCTGCTTTCTCTGGCAGAGGACTACCTGGACGGGACCCTTATCTGGCAGGGGAAGCATTATTCCCATCTGCCCTATGCCACGGGAGAGCGGGTGGGCCGTATTACGGACGGCGGTAGGGCAAGGCAGGTGTATGCAGATCATTTGATTTCCGTCTTTCGGGGGGGACTGTCCGGGGTTAGACTGGCCCTGGACTGTGCCAACGGTGGCACCTATCAGATCGCCCCGGAGGTGTTTTCTGCCCTGGGGGCAGAGGCGGCACTTTTGGGTGTAAACCCTGACGGCACCAATATTAACCGCCTGTGTGGGTCCACCGACGTACGTTCTCTGTCAGCTCACGTCAGGCGTAACCGTTTGAGTGTAGGCTTTGCCTTTGACGGCGATGGAGATCGATGCATTGCGGTGGACGAAGAAGGGCGAGAGGTTGACGGGGACGATATTCTCTATCTTTGTGCCTGTTATATGGCGGATAGGGGAGAGCTGACCCGAGGGGGCGTGGTAGGCACCGTGATGTCTAACGGAGGGCTGGAGGCGTCCCTTGCCGGTCGGGGCATTTCCTTTTCCAGAACCCCCGTGGGGGATCGGTTCGTGGCGGCACGGCTGGCAGAGGAGGGAACCGCACTGGGGGGAGAGCCCTCCGGCCACGTGATCTTCTCTGCCCACAGCAAAACGGGGGACGGCATTCTCACAGCCCTGAAGGTGCTGGAGGTGATGCAAAGCACGGGTAAGTCCCTATCTCAGCTGATCCGGGGTAGGCTCTATTATCCCCAGGTGGTAGAGAGCGTTCCCGTACCCAATCCACGCTCGGCAGCCCTGTCCCCCTATGTCATGCTGGCACTGAATCGGGTGGAAGAGGAGGCCCTTTCTCTGGGTGGGCGAGTGTTGCTACGCCCCAGTGGGACCGAGAACGTGGTGAGAATTATGTGTGAGGCACCGGAGGAGGCACT
>JAZORW010000205.1:0-2714 GCA_045656805.1 Eubacteriales bacterium
AGGCTTCTCTGTGCGAGACCTTTGGTCTCACCGAGGCACAGGCACAGGCAATCGTAGAAATGACCCTGGGCCGTCTCAGCGGTATGGAAAGACAGAAGGTAGAAGACCGTCTGGCAAAGCTGGCAGAGCTGGTAGCAGACCTGCAGAACATCCTCGCCGACGAGAATCGTATCAAGGATATTATCCGCACCGAGATGGAGGCGATCCGTGATCGCTTCGCCGACGCCAGACGCACCGAGCTGGTAGAGGCCGGGGACGATATTGATCTGGAGGATCTGATCGAGCGCCACACCTGCGTCATCACCATGACCCATTCCGGGTACATTAAGCGTCAGCGCGCCGACACCTACACCGCACAGCACCGCGGCGGTAAGGGAATTATCGGTATGTCTACCAAGGAAGAGGACTTCGTAGAAAACGTGGTGGTGGCAAACAGCCATGCACTGCTGCTGATGTTCACCAACTTTGGTAAGGTATATTCCCGTAAGGTTTACCGTATCCCCGAGTCCGGCAGAAATGCCAAGGGCACCAACGTTGTAAACATTCTGGAGATGGAGGAGGGCGAGAAGCTCACCGCCGTGATCCCCGTCATGGAATTCAGCGAGGGCCACTACCTGACCATGGTAACCCGTGGCGGTATTATTAAGCGTACCCTGCTCACCGAATATGAGTATCAGAGAAAGGGCGGTAAGAGAGCCCTGACCCTGGACGAGGGGGATGAGCTGCTGTACGTACGTCACACCACCGGTGACTGCGAGCTGCTGATCGCTACCCACGACGGTATGGCGACCAAGTTTGAGGAGAGCAATGCAAGAGCCATGGGTAGAACTGCCCGCGGTGTGCGTGCCATCCGCCTGGGCGAGGGTGACTACGTAGTGGGCGTTGCCGTAGTTGATGAGCAGAGGAGCCTCTTGACCCTGACCGAGGGTGGCTTTGGTAAGAGAACCGAATTTGAGGACTTCCGCACCATGCTGCACCGTGGCGGTAAGGGCGTATGCTGCCACCGTCTCACCGAAAAGACGGGTAAGCTGGCATCCGTTGCCGCCGTTTCCGAGGATGATGACGTCATGATCATCACCAACGAGGGTACCATCATCCGTACCCCCGCCAGAGACGTAAACCTGTATAGCAGAACTGCTACGGGTGTGATCGTCATGCGTCTGAAGGAGGGTGCCGTGGTTTACAACTTCACCTGCCTGCCAAGAGAGGAAGAGATCGAGGCAGAGGCAGAAGAGGGTCTGCGCCAGGATGCAGAGGCAGAAAAGACCCAAGCCCTGCAGGAGACAGGCTCTGCCTTCGGTGACGACGAAGAGTAATCCAAGATGAAAAAGCTAGTGAGTTTTCTTCTGGTAGTATGCGTGGCACTGGGGCTCACCGCCTGTGGCGTGGGTCCCGCCCCCGAGGACGGAGAGCTGATTTCCCGTGCCACCCTGCTGCTGGAGGCAAGTAAGCCCTATAACCGGCTGCTGTATGAAGAGGGGATCCCCTACACCGGGGAGGAAATCTCCAATGGCTATTACCTCGCCGACAAGGAAGCACTGGGTCAGATGGGCATCCATACTCTGGGAGATCTGTTTGCTCAAATGTCGGGCATCTGGACCCAGAGCTACGTGGATAACCTGAGAGAAACCCAGTTGTTTAAGGCAATTTACGGCACTAACAGCCTCATGAGCCAGGCGTGGTGCGTAGACGGCAAGGACGGGATTCTGGTCATGGGGGATGAAATGCCCCTGAAGACCGACCCCGTAGAGTATCACTACGATACCCTGAAGGTAGAGGACAAGGAGGCAAAGCGCGCCAGATTGTCCCTCACCGTCACCGTCACGGGTGAAAACGGCGAAACCGCCGACCTGACCCTATACGTATCTATGGCAAAGCAGGGGGACACGTGGCTGCTCACCTCCCCCACCGTCGCCAGATTTCCCACCCAAGGAGATAGACAATGACCTTCGGGCAGAAGCTACGTGCCCTGAGAGAGGGCGCCTCTATGACCCAGACCCAGCTGGCAGAGGCACTGTCTGTCACACGCCAGGCGGTGTATAAGTGGGAGAGCGATAAGGTATACCCCGAGGCACAGACCCTCATAGGCATACGGGGGCTCTTTGGGGTGAGCCTGGACGTATTGCTCCTGGATGAAATGCCCCTGGAGGGGGTAGAAGCACCCCGCGCCTATCGGCACCGAGAGGAAAAGCCCCGGGAAACCCCCCTCCCTGCGCCTGTCACGGCGGCAGAGGAGCCAACCGCCGAAAAACGCCGGGGACTGTTTTCTCGCCTCTTTGGCTAGAAACCCCAGTGCGCTGAATAACTTTTTCTTCCGCCGTCCATACTGGAAAAAACAGCCGTTCGGGGGAAGATATGGTACGTGGCACACAAAAGCAGATTATTCACCTAAAGCATACCGAGAGCAGCCTTTTTGAAGAGGCGTTTCTCATTCTGAAGCCTACTGCCACACCGCCCCGCCGCGTGGATATGGTGGCAGAGGCAGAGCGTATCCTGTCCCAAAAACGGGACGGTCAGGAACAAGGAGGAGCCTATAAAACCAGGCATTTCCCCCTCTTCTTGTCATTTTTGTCAGGGGTGCTGCTCGGCACCCTGATCCCCCTTCTTTTCCTGTAAGGGAAAGGGGGAGAAAGGAAGACTATGGCACAACAAGCAACGCCAAAGGGGCCCGGGGCCACGGGCGGGGAGAGAAAGTCCCCTGCCCCCAAAAAGCC
>JAZORW010000206.1:0-2838 GCA_045656805.1 Eubacteriales bacterium
CCCCGTGGACGGACTGTACCTGACCGGTACCGTTACCGCCGCCACCGGTGCAGGTGCTCTGGTAGGCTACATGAACGTGTCTACCGTTACCCAGGTAGCTAAGATCAAGCTGAACAACTGTATCATTGACGTAACCCTGAAGGCTTCCTCTGCCTCTACTCAGCTGGCAACCATCGCCGCTACCTCCCAAATGTCCAGCGCCGATCCCCTGAACGTAGACGCAGATAACTCTTCTAACTACTACTTCAGCGTTGAAGCCATTGACTCCAACGGCGAAAAGGTTACCACCCTGTACGACCACTACAACGCAAGCGGTCTGGGCGGCAGTGAAAGTCTGCCCGCTATGCCCGCAGGTTACCTGACCGACGGTTCCGCCGTGTCTATGCTGAACGCCTATGCAGTAGCCAACGGCTACCGCAAGTGGATGGGTCTGCCCGAGGCTCCTTACCTGACCTACTTTGAGAACATTCTGGAGATCACTAACGCCTCCTCTCTGACCCACCCCTACAACGGCAAGGCGTCCGACGTGAAGTTTGCTATCAAAAACGATAGCATCAAGGACGTACGTGCTGACTGGTATTCCGTAAACGGTGAGCAGGAGACCCTGCTGGCCGAGGCGCCTGTGAATGCAGGCACCTACCGCGTGAAGCTGATCCCCCTGGATGCACAGGGACAGGTTATCTCCCTGGAGGAGCCTGTACAGACCGACTTCACCATTTCCAAGGCAAATGCCACCCTGGAGGTTTCCGCCCCCGGATGCAACGTCAATAATAAGAACCTGACCGCCACCTACAGCGGTAGTGCATTCGCCATCACCGGTGGACTGAAGGGCTTTGGCTCTGACCTGGAGGGTGTGACCGCCACCGTGGCTATCTCCGGTGCAGGCACCACTGCCCTGGAGCCCGGCTCCTATACCGTGAAGTTCACATGGGCAGGTAACAACAACTACAACTCCGTCAGCCAGACCTACAACCTGACCATCTCCAAGATCCAGATCTCCTATCCCACCAACACCTGGAACCTGGAGGAGAATGCATCCCTGAAGTTTAACGGTACCGCACAGAGCGTATACCTGATCTTCGACGAAGCTCTGTTCACTGTAGATTACGCCGGTAGTGATACCGTTGCCACCGATGTAACCGCACAGGGCACCGTTCTGACTGCCACCGCTACCCTGACCCTGAAGGATCCCGCACACTATGAGGTGACCGGCACTGCTCCCGCCTATTCTCTGAACTGGAGAATGGATAAGGGCGACGTTACCCTGCGTCTGGAGCATGCGGACGGTACCCTGGTAGACCTGGAATCCCTGATCTACACCGGCACCCTGGCTACCTACAACGTAGCTGCCTACAACAGTGCAGGCGTGAAGCTGGGCGACATTGATACCATTGAGGTGCTGAATGCAGGTGAGTATAACAAGACCTGCAACTTCGCCGGTAATGACAACTACAACGGCGCTACCCTGACCGTTTCCTTCTCCGTGGCTCCTGCTGTAGTAGACATGACCATCGGTGCTATGGGCGGTGACTACACCGGCTCTCCCGTGGCTAACCCCGAGGTTACCTACGATGCAGGCGACTACGTATGGGAAGACACTCAGTTCGTATGGGAGCAGCTCGTAGAGGGTGAGTGGACCACCCTGGACCAGGCCCCCACCAATGCCGGTACCTACCGCGTGACCACCACCATCGTCACCACTGACGGTAACCGCGGTAACACCCAGGTAACTGAATTCGTTATCAACAAGATCGCTCCCTCCTTTGAGTGGAACAACTCTCACCTGACTCAGGTGAACGGCACCACCGTATCCACCGTCTTCTCCGGTAACAGCGTAGAGGTATTCTACGTTACCAATTCTGACGGTACCGTCACCGTTACCTACAACACTTTGTCTGCTGCCCCCTCTCAGGTAGGCACCTACACCGTTGTCGTCAAGATGGCTGAGGGACAGAACTACTTGGCCCGTGAAGAGTCCATCACCCTGGTGATCAAGCCCATCGAGATCCCCATGGATGAGGCTCTGTGGAACTACACCACCCTGACCTACAACGGCACCCAGCAGACCGTGACCCTGACGCCCGAATTCATCGCGGCATACGGTGAGTATCTGACCATTGTATATAACAACAATGCTTACATCGGTGCCGGCAGCTACACCGCTACCGCCACCCTGACCCTGAAGAACACCTCCGACCTGGTATTCGTTCTGGCCGATGGCAGTACCGCCACCGCCGACCAGGTGCTGGAGCTGGAATGGAATATCCAGAGGGATACCCCCGACCTGGACGGTATTTCCTTCACCGGTACTGACCTGTACTATAACGGTCAGGCACAGACCCCCACTCTCAGTGGCGTGCCCGAGTATATGGAGTACGTGCTGACCTACCTGGATGCCAACGGCGATCCCATTTCCGCCGATGAGGTGATCTACGCAGGCGACTACACCATTGTTGCTACCTTCTCTATCAAATCAGACGTGGCAGGCAACTACAACGCATTCGCACAGAATACACTGCAGCAGGAATTTACCATTGCCCGTGCAGTGGTTAGCTTCAACATTGAAGGCACCACCCTGGTTACCTTCTCCGGCAGTGCCTTCGGCCTGACCGCTACCCTGTCTGACTTCATGGGTACCCAGTTCGGTTCCGAATACTACGAGCTGGTGATCACCGACGAGAGGGGCAACGTGGTTTCTCCCGCCGACGTTAAGAACGTAGGCGTCTACACCTTCACCTACACCGTTACCGACACCGATAACCTGATGGAGGCTGAGGCTGAGGAAACCATCACCGTACAGAAGGATACCTATTCCAAGAGCTTCTTCACCGTTATGGG
>JAZORW010000207.1:0-4195 GCA_045656805.1 Eubacteriales bacterium
AGACAGACAGACAGACAGACGCTAATCGCCTGTCCTTTTGCGCTGTAAAGGAAAATAACAGCTAATACAGGGAGCAGACTGCCCACGCGGCAGTCTGCTCCTTTCGCATTTTGAGAAAACAACGGAGGGAACAACTATGAAAAAGATCCTTATGACACTGGCGCTGGTGCTGGTGCTCTTTAGCCTGGCATGCGTGCTGGTGGGCTGCGGTGGCGGGGAAGGTACAGGCACCCAAAGCGGTGGGACGGACAGCAAGGTCACCATTATCTTTGACGCAAACGGCGGCACCTTTGGTGACGGCAGCACCACCAAGACCCAGCAGGTGGAGAAGGGCAGCACCCTTACCGCCCCTGAGACACCCCGCAGAAACGGCTTTACCTTCGGTGGCTGGACCTTGTCGGGGCAGGACTGGAATTTTGGTGAGCAGACGGTAAACGAGAATATGACTCTGAAGGCGTCCTGGCGTGCCGAAACTGCCAGCATCATGAGCATTGAGGGTGCCACCATCAACGGCACGGAGGCGTTTATGCTGGTGGATCACACCGTGGAGGTGGTTTCTCTTGCCAGCAAGGTGGTGTGCAACGACGGCAGCACCTGGAAGATGTACTACGACCGTATGGGGCAGGTGGAGATCCCCACCAAGATGGCGGCGTCCACCCTGGGTGAGCTGCTGGATGGAGATAACGTATTCTATCTGGTGGTCACCTCCCGTGACGGTACCTGTGTGGAGACCTATACCCTGACGGTGCATCGCAGCTACCTTGCAACGGTCAGCTTCTGGCACGGAGAGGAGCTGCTTCATACAGACAGCACCTATACGGGATACCCCTATACCGTAAGCTACACCCCCGACATCACGGGATATACCTTCCACGGCTGGAGGGGCGAAGCCCTGGTACTCACCCCCTGGGATGACGTGACCTATGCGGCAGACGCAACGGCAAACAGCTATGCCGTGACCCTGAACCCCGGGAAGGGCAGTGTTTCCACCACCGGGAAAACTCTGACCTATGATAGCACCTATACTTTGCCCGTGCCTACCCGAGAGGGGTACAGCTTCCTGGGCTGGTATAGCGGCACCGTGCAGCTGACCGACAGCCGTGGAGATTGTCTGGATGTGTGGGAGTATGCCTCCGCCAAGACCCTGACGGCAGAGTGGCAGGCAAACAGCTATTCCCTGACCTTGAACAGAAACGATACCTCTGGTGGCACGGTTTCCGGCGGCGGTACATACACCTACGGCAATACCGTCACTATCAAGGCAACCACCAACAACGGTTATACCTTCCTTGGCTGGTACGAGGGGAATACCCTGGTTAGCGAAGGTGCCACCTATACCTTTACCATGGGGCTTTCCAAGACACTGACGGCAAGGTGGGCAAAATATTGCGTGACTGTTTCTAACGAGGATACCGCAAAGGGCACCACGACCACCTACACTCAAAAGGCTATCAGATGTGGCGATACAGTGACCCTGCAGGTGACGAAAATGAATGGCTACAATTTCCTGGGCTGGTACGAGGACGGAGAGTGCCTTAGCTCCGACGGTATTTACAGCTTTACCATGACGGGACAGGATAGAAGCATTGTGGCAAGGTGGGGTGAGGAGGCAACTCTTGCCTATACCCTATCTGGTAGCACCTATACGGTTACAGGTATTGGCAGATGCTCTGGGAACGTGGTGATCCCCGCCAGCTATGTCGGGGTTAAGGTTACGGCGATTAGTGCCTCTGCGTTCTATAACTGCTCCGGCCTGACCCAAGTGACCATCGGCAATGGCGTGACCAGCATTGGCGAGGATGCGTTCCGGGATTGCACCGGGCTGACCAGTATTACCATCCCGGACAGCGTGACCAGCATTGGCTACCAGGCGTTCTATGGTTGCTCTTCTCTAGTCAGCATGACGCTACCCTTCGTGGGGGCAACGCTGAATGGAACGAGCAATACACACTTTGGCTATATCTTCGGCGCCTACTATTACTACAATAACGACGAATATGTTCCCGAATCTCTAAAATCTGTTACCGTTTTGGGCGGTAGCATTGGCAACTATGCGTTCGAGCATTGCACCGGCCTGGCCTCTGTCACCATCCCCGATAGCGTGACCAGCATTGGCTCCTGGGCGTTCGAGGATTGCACCGGCCTGACGGCAGTGCATATTACCGACCTGGCGGCATGGTGCGGAATTTCCTTTGGAACCTCTTCTGCCAACCCCCTGTACTATGCAGGGAAGCTGTATCTGAACGGCACCCTGGTGACAGACCTGGTAATACCCGAGGGCGTGACCAGCATTGGCGGCTCTGCGTTCCGGGGTTGCACCGGGCTGACCAGCGTCACCATTCCCGACAGCGTGACGAGCATTGGCGGCTATGCGTTCTATGAGTGCACGAGTCTGACCTCTGTGACCATCTCCGACAGCGTGACGAGCATTGGCACTTATGCGTTTTATGGCTGCACCGGGCTGACAGCAGTGCATATTACCGACCTGGGGGCATGGTGTGGGATTTCTTTCGGTAGCTCTGCTGCCAACCCCCTGTACTGGGCAGGGAATCTGTATCTGAACGGCAGACTGGTGACAAATCTGGAAATTCCCGACAGCGTGACCGGCATTGGTTCCTATGCGTTCTATGGCTGCACTGGCCTGACCAGCGTGACCATCGGCAGTGGCATCATTGGAGAGTATGCGTTCTTGGTTTGCACCGGGCTGACCCAAGTGACCATTGGGAATGGCGTAGAGAGCATTGGCGACTATGCGTTCAAGGGGTGCACCGGGCTGACCAGTATTACCATCCCGGACAGCGTGACCAGCATTGGCCTCTATGCGTTCTGCGATTGCACAAGCCTGACCTCTGTGACCATTGGTAAGGGGGCCAAGAGCATTGACAACAAGGCGTTCCGGAATTGCGACAGCCTGACGAGCATCGTTGTGGATAGCGGAAACTCTGCATATCACAGTGCGGGGAATTGTCTGATTGAAACAGCCACAGGTACTCTCGTCTTAGGGTGTAAAAATAGCGTAATTCCCACTGACGGCAGCGTGACCAGCATTGGCTCCTGTGCGTTCGAGGATTGCACCGGCTTGACCTCGATCACCATCCCTGACAGCGTGACCAGCATTGGCTCCTCTGCGTTCCGGGGTTGCACCGGGCTGACCTGCATTACCATTCCGGATAGCGTGACCAGCATTGGCGACCATGCGTTCTATAGTTGCCACGGGCTGGTAGAGGTGATCAATCTGTCCTCCCTGACCATTACTGCGGGCTCTTCCGGTAACGGCTACGTGGGCTATTATGCCAAAGAGGTGCATAGCGGCAATAGCAAGATCGTGAACCAAGACGGCTATCTCTTCTACACCTACGGCGGCACTCATTACCTTATGGGCTACGTGGGAGAGGATGCCGACCTGATTCTGCCGGAGAATTATCTGGGACAGGACTATGAGATCTATGAGTTTGCCTTCTATCAGAGAAGCGACTTAACCTCTGTGACGATCCCCGACAGTGTGACGCGCATTGGCCGCTATGCGTTCCGGTTTTGCGACAGCCTGACCCAAGTGACCATTAGGAATGGCGTAGAGAGCATTGGCGACTATGCGTTCAATGGGTGCACCGGGCTGACCAGCATTACCATTCCGGATAGCGTGACCAGCATTGGCAACCAGGCGTTTTATGGTTGCGACAGCCTGACCTCTGTGACCTTTGCAGATCCCGAGGGGTGGTACGTGGCAAGCAGCAGCACTGCCACCTCCGGCACAAGCCTGACCCTGACGGATGCGGGGAAGAACGCTACGAGTTTAAGAAACCAAAACCCGTATACTACTAGATATTGGTTCAAAAAGTAAACAACAAAAAGAAAGAGGCTGGAAACAGCCTCTTTTTTAAATGAAATCGCCCGAGGGGCGATGAAGTCCGCCAGGGGCGAGAGGAGAGTTATGGGGCTCACGTCTCTTGCCGTTATGAGCGTGGCTGTGCCACGCAAAACGCGACGAAGTCGCTCATAGTGATGCGTAGCATCTCATAACTTGGGCACAGCCCAATCATAACTTGCCCGAAGGGCAATCATAGTTGCCTTGTGGCCAAGGCACAAGGCTTAGTCTTCCAGCATTCGGAAAAGGGAAGGGAGGGCGGACTCGAAGTTGACGCCGTACCAGTTGGCGTTTTTGTCCTCAAGGGTCTTGCGGATGGCTTCTACGGTG
>JAZORW010000208.1:0-8171 GCA_045656805.1 Eubacteriales bacterium
TCCATACACAAAAACACCATGAAAACCAGGGATAATTGTTGTGTTTTAGAAGAGAATGAGAAACAGAGTGCTTTCTATCAGTTATGTGAAAACAGAGGATGGAAAGGAAACTTAACGGAAAAATCGGACAAAAAGCAGCAAAAACTGCTATATCTTTTTTTGACCCAAAATTCGTAAAATATACGAAGAAACGGAGGCGAAACGACAGCCTTTTCTATTTTGACATTTTTCGTGGGGGTGGGGGAGATATTTATTTAAATTCACAGGATTGTGCAAGATGTACAAAGTGTCTCTCTTTTGAGTTATTGACATTTCGGCATGTAAATATGTATCTTACTTTTCCCCATTTGCGGGGCGAAAGCGGAAAATCAAGGAAAAATAGGGGCAAAACAGAAAAAGTTAGTGACATTTACACACATTTCTGTGTCAATAACTTTTTTTGACACAAAAACGCATTTTCTTGCAATTTTCCATATTGACACAAAAAATCCCCTCTTTTTCCCCCCCTTGTGCAGTTAAAATCCCTTCGTACTTTCGTTCCCGAAAACCGTCGGATTTCTCCACGGAAAAAGCCCCCTTTTGGGGTGAGTGTGCAGAAAAGAGAAAAAGGGATGGAAATCTCCATCCCCCGGTGCCGATGACCGGGCCCGCTCAAAGGGTTGAGCGGTCGAACATTCCTTGCGCTTTTCATAGCGTTTTTTTGCACATAGGTAGCAAGGAATAATCAATTTCCCAGGGGAAATTGAGGTTCGAGCCCTACATAGAATAAAACAAAACAGGGGGCTGCAAGAACCCCCTGCTTTGTTTGGTGCCGATGACCGGGCCCGCTCAAGGGGTTGAGCGGTCGAACATTCCTTGCGCTTTTCATAGCGTTTTTTGCACATAGGTAGCAAGGAATAATCAATTTCCCATGGGAAATTGAGGTTCGAGCCCTACATAAGTAAGAAAGACCCGCAGAGTACCGAAAGGTACCCCGCGGGTCTTTGGTGCCGATGACCGGGCTCGAACCGGTACGGGATTTAAGTCCCATCGGATTTTAAGTCCGAGGCGTCTACCTATTCCGCCACATCGGCAAAGCATGCTTATTCTACCACGCACGCACGGAAATGTCAATGGGAATTGGGGCATGAAAAGCAATGGGGGAAAAGAAATGCTTTTTTATGCACTCTCTCTATTGCATTGCCACGGGGTATATGGTAATATACTTTTTGCAAAGATTTATATTGAATTAGTTTCTTTTACGCGCCTGTGTGGTGCGTGAATGGTATCCAAAGGAGGATAAACGTGTTAAAAAAGATTCTGGGATGCGTAGGGGAGTATAAGCGCCCCTCCATTCTGACAGCGGTGTTCGTCACGCTGGAGGTGGTCATCGACTGCCTTCTGCCCTTCGTCATCGCAAGACTGGTGAATGAAATACGCGGTGGCTGTGGAATGGACACCATTCTGTGGTATGCCCTGGCCCTCTCGGTGATGGCGATTTTGTCCCTGACCTTCGGTGGGGTGGCGGGTGCCACCTGTGCCAAGGCGTCCTGTGGCTTTGGCAGAAATCTGAGACGGGCGCTGTTCTATCGGGTGCAGGAGTTTTCCTTTGAGAATATTGATAATTTCTCCTCTGCTTCTCTTGTGACCCGTATGACCACCGACGTTATGAACGTGCAGAGCTCCTATATGATGATCATCCGTACTGCGGTGCGTAGCCCCCTGATGATCCTGTTCTCCTGCGGGATGGCGTTCTATATGGGCGGACCCCTGGCACTGGTGTTCGTGGTAGTCATTCCCATCCTGGCTTTTGGTCTGGGAATGATCATCTATAAGGCGATGCCCCTCTTTAAGCGGGTCTTCCGTAAGTATGACCGTGTGAATGAGTCTATTGAAGAGAACATCCGCGGCATGCGTGTGGTGAAGTCCTACGTGCGTGAGGACTATGAGAGAGAAAAATTCGACAGGGCTGCCGCAGAGGTGGAGGGTGACTTTACCCGTGCAGAGAAGCTGCTGGCACTGAACAGCCCCCTGATGCAGTTCTGCTCCTACGTGATTTTGCTGGTAGTGCTGTATTTCGGCTCCTATCTCATCGTGACGGGGTATGAAAGAGCCTCGGGCAACGCCCTGTCCCTGGACGTGGGACAGCTGTCCGGTATGCTGACCTACGGTATGCAGATCCTCATGAATCTGATGATGGTATCCTTTATCTTCGTAATGGTTGCCATTTCTGCCGAGTCCCTACGCCGTATTAACGAGGTGCTGAATACCGAGAGTACTCTGGTCAGCCCCCCTGACGCTGTCAAGGAGGTGCCTGACGGATCGGTAGAGTTTTGTGACGTGAGCTTTAAGTATTCCGCTGCTGCCACCAAGATGGCACTGCGGGACGTAAGCCTGAAGATCGAGAGCGGTGAGACCGTGGGTATCATTGGTGGTACGGGTGCCTCCAAGACCACCCTCATTCAGCTGATCTCCCGCCTGTACGATACCACCGAGGGTAGCGTGCGGGTAGGTGGTATCGACGTGCGTGAATATGACCTGACCGTGCTGCGTGACAGCGTGGCAGTGGTGCTACAGAAGAACGTACTGTTCTCCGGCACCATCAGTGAAAACCTGCGGTGGGGCAAGGCTGACGCCACTCAGGAAGAGTTAGAGGAGGCCTGCCGCCTGGCATGTGCCCACGAGTTTATCACCCAGTTCCCCGACGGGTATGACACCCACATTGAGCAGGGCGGTACCAACGTATCCGGCGGACAGAAGCAGCGTCTGTGTATTGCCAGAGCCCTGCTGAAAAAGCCTAAGATCCTGATTCTGGACGACTCTACCAGCGCGGTAGATACCAAGACGGACGCTATGATCCGCCTTGCTCTGTCGAGATATATTCCCGAAACCACGAAAATCATTATTGCCCAGCGTCTGGCATCGGTACAGGATGCTGACAGAATTATTGTCTTAGACGGCGGTGCGGTGACCGCCGTGGGCAACCACGAGACGCTGCTGCGAGATAACCCGCTGTACCGTGAGATCTGGGAGTCCCAGAACAAGGGAGGTGATACGGATGAAGCGTAATCCAAAGGCACCTCTGAAAAAGGGTATTTTCTTCCGACTGTTAAAGGATCTGTTTTCCTTCTATCCCCGCATGCTGCCCCTGACCATGGCACTGGTTATCTTCAGTGCCGCTATGTCTGCCCTGCCTGCCATCTTTATGCAGAGGGCATATACCGTCCTGGGGGAGGCCATTGAGAGTGGGGATATGGGCTGGGACGTGGTAAAGGCACAGATCCTGCCCCTGGTGCTGACTCTGATCTGCATTTACACTGCCTCCCTGCTGGCTAACTATTTCTATCACCGCATGCTGGCGGTGATCACCCAGGGTAGCCTGAAGAAATTCCGTTGCCGCATGTTTGACAGCATGCAGGGGCTGCCCATTCGCTATTTCGATACCCATACCCACGGGGATATTATGAGCTGCTATACCAACGATGCGGATACCCTGCGTCAGCTGATCGGTGAGAGCCTGCCTCAGATGCTGTCCTCCGGCGTGATCGTGGTGGCGGTATTCTCCATTATGATTTATTTCAGCGTTTGGCTGGCACTCCTGGTAGTGGTGGGCGTGGTATTCATGACCATCGTCACCAAGGCAGTGGGCGGTCGGTCTGCCAAGAACTTCCGTCTGCAGCAGGCGGGAATTGGCCGCACCGAGGGCTTTATCGAGGAGATGATGAACGGTCAGAAGGTAGTTAAGGTCTTCTGCCACGAGGACGCCTGCAAGGCAGACTTCGACGCCATCAACGATGAGCTGTGCCGCAACGCAACCAAGGCAAATCAGTTCGCCAATATGCTGATGCCCATTCTCTTTAATATCGGTAACATCCTCTACGTGCTGGTGGCACTGGTGGGTGGCTTCCTGATGCTGAAGGGGGTAAACAACTTTAGCATCGGTACTCTGGCGGGAACCCTGCCCGCCGCCCTGACCATCGCTACGGTGGTTTCCTTCCTGAATATGACCAAGCAGTTCTCTGCCAACGTAGGTCAGGTATCCGGTCAGATCAACCCTGTGGTAATGGGTCTGGCGGGTGCCGGTCGTATCTACGATCTCATTGACGAGGCTGACGAGGTGGACGAGGGCTACGTGACCCTGGTCAATGCCAGAGAGGAAAACGGTGAGCTGGTGGAATGCGAGGAGCATACCGGCATCTGGGCATGGAAGCATCCCCACTCTGACGGTACCGTCACCTACACCCGTCTGATGGGTGACGTGACTATGACGGAGGTGGACTTCGGCTACGTGCCTGAGAAGATCGTTCTGAAGAACGTGACCCTGTACGCCCAGCCCGGTCAGAAGGTGGCATTCGTGGGTGCCACGGGTGCAGGTAAGACCACCATCACCAATCTGATCAACCGCTTTTATGATATTGCCGACGGTAAGATCCGCTACGACGGCATCAATATCAATAAGAGCAAGAAATCCGCGCTCCGCCGCTCTCTTGGTGTGGTGCTGCAGGATACCAACCTGTTTACCGGCACCGTTATGGAGAACATCCGATACGGAAAGCTCTCTGCCACCGATGAGGAATGTATCCGAGCAGCCCAGCTGGTGAGTGCCCACGACTTTATCACCCGTCTGCCCCAGGGGTATGACACCATGCTGACCGCCAACGGTGCCAACCTGTCCCAGGGACAAAGACAGCTCTTGTCTATTGCCCGTGCGGCAGTGGCGGATCCCCCCGTTATGATTTTGGACGAGGCAACCTCCTCCATTGATACCAGAACCGAGGCACTGGTGCAGAAGGGTATGGACGCCCTGATGCACGGTCGTACCGTGTTCGTCATTGCCCACAGACTGTCTACCGTCAAGAATTCTGACGTCATTATGGTGCTGGATCACGGCGAGATCATTGAGCGCGGTACCCATGAGGATCTGATCGCCAAGGGCGGCAGATACTATCAGCTGTATACGGGTGCCTTTGAATTAGAATAATAAAAAAGAGGTCGGGGGCTTTGTCCCCCGCCTTTTTTAATAGATGATTTATTCACATTTTTATGCTATACTGTGTATGATAAGAAAAAAGGAGGCGGGTATGGCAGAACTAACTCTTGATGAAATCCGTCTGGCAGTTGCCAACCTGCCACAGTGCGTGGCAGATGCCGAGGCGGGGTATACCGCGCGGGTAGGTGAGCTGGCAGAGCAGGTGATTGCCAGGGGAAGCCGCGTGGTGCTGTTGGCAGGCCCCAGCAGCTCGGGTAAAACCACCACCTCTAACCTCTTGGCAGATCGCCTGAGGCAGGAGGGACGATGGGCTACCGTCATATCCCTTGACGATTTTTACTATAATATCGGCGACCCGTCTTATCCCCGGAATAGCAAGGGGGAGCCTGACTACGAGTCCCCCTATTCGCTGGATCTAAATCTATTACGGCGTGTGATGGGGAAGATCCTTTCAGGGGAGGAGGTAAAGCTGCCTCGCTTTGACTTCCGCCTGGGGCGTCGCACCGATGAGGCTGTCACCGTGAAGATCCCGGAGGGGGGATGTGCCATCTTCGAGGGGCTACACGCCCTGAACCCCATCCTGACAGAGGGGCTGGATAGCGACGGGGTGACCCGTGTGTTTATCAGCGTGTCCACCAATATTTCCCATGGGGGAGAGAGGATCCTGTCGGGGCGGAAGATCCGCTTCCTGCGCAGGCTCTCCCGTGACTACCTGTACCGTGCCTCGGATGCGGCACGCACCCTGGCATTCTGGGAGGGGGTACTGGAGGGAGAGGATAAGCATCTGTACCCCTATCGGGATACCGCCCATATCACTTTTGATACCTTCCACCTCTATGAGGTGGGCGTGCTGGCGGGGGCTGTGAAGGGGATCTTAGAGGAGGCAAAGGATCTCCGTGACCCCTACCTCGACGAGGTACGCCGTGGGGTGGCATTCTTTGACCCCCTGCCCCAGGAGATCGTGCCGCAGAACTCACTGCTGCGTGAGTTTATCGTGGGTGGCATCTACGAGCACCTGTACTGAACAGAGCGGTGAATTTCTGCATAACGTATAATAGAATAAAGAAGTTACCTCTGCCTGGGGTAATTTCTTTTTTCTTGTATTATGGGCGGGGTTGTGGTACAATAGGGGTAGTAAAAACGAGGAGATGAAAATGAGAAAGATCCTGGCCTTTGGGTTGTTTATATGTTTGCTCGCGTCTCTTGTGGCATGCCGTGAGGTGGAGGAGCCCCCCCTGGGGTACTCTGCGGGGCTGGAGTATCAGACCCTGCCGGGCGGCAAATGTGCGGTGGTGGGCATGGGCTCCTGCACCGATACGGAGGTGGTGGTGCCTGCCACCTCGCCTGACGGACTGACGGTGACCAGAATTGATGACTACGCCTTCCAAAATCAGGCGGATATGACGTCTATCACCCTGCCAAACACCGTGACGGCTGTGGGGGCATACGCCTTCGCCGGGTGTGAGGGGTTGACGAACCTGAAACTGCCTGACGGCACTACGGAGATCGGCATGTATGCCTTTAGCCGTTGCACCTCTCTGAAGCAAGTATATCTGGGCTCCTCCCTGACTCAGGTGGGGGACGGTGCCTTCCATGCCTGCTCCTCTCTCACTGCCGCCTACTGGCGTGGGGATGCCAAGGCCTGGGCGAAGGTAAACGTGGGCAGCGGAAATGCCGCCATGACCATGACGGGGGTGCTGTATTTTTACAGTGCAAACCGTCCCACCCAGCCCGGCTTCTATTGGTATGAAAGCGGCGGTAGCATCCGCATTTGGAGCTAAGTATGGCATACGAGATCGAAAGAAAGTATTTGATTTGCCTGCCGGAGAGAGCCCTTTTAGAGGCTGGGGAGAGCTGGGAAATTCAGCAGACCTATCTGACGTGTGACGTGGGAAACCGCCGGGTGAGAAAAATTACCTACTCTGACGGACGGGTGGCGTATATCGAAACCCGAAAGATGCGTAAAACTGCCATGACCTGCCTGGAAGAGGAGCGGGAGATCAGCGAGGCAGACTATCTGCTGGCACTGCGAGACCTACGAGAGGATAGCGAAACGGTGTGCAAGGTTCGCTATCGCATCCCTTATGCGGGACAGATCCTGGAGATCGACGTCTATCCCTTCTGGGACGATACGGCAGTGCTGGAGGTAGAACTGGAGAGCGAGGACACTCCCGTAGATCTGCCCCCCTGGGTGCAGATAAAGCGTGAGGTGACCGAAGAGCCCCTCTATAAAAACACCAACATTGCCAGGTGGCTTCACGACCATCCGGGTGTGCCCCTGCCCATATGATACCATCGGCACTCTGCTTGACAGCGGGGTGCCTTTTGTTTTATAATGAACGTAGATATTTCGTCCCTTTTGGGACAAAAGGAGGAAAGACGTGAGAAAGAAAAAGGAAAACGGCTTTTTTGCCGAATTCAAAAAATTTATCACCCGAGGCAATATCCTGGATATGGCTGTCGGTGTGATCGTCGGTAGTGCATTTACCGCCATCGTCACAGCACTGAGTAACAATATTCTGAAGCCTGTGATCAATTTCCTGATCGCTAAGATCTTGGGTAAGGATACCCTCAGTGAGGCATACACCTTCCTACAGAAGGTATATGACGTAGATCCTGAAACCGGTGCCGTGCTGGACACTGTGAATTTGGCAGAGTCTATTTACATTGATTGGGGCACCTTTATTAACGCCATTATCAATTTCCTCTTGATCGCCCTGACCCTGTTCGTTATCGTACGCATTATCAACCGTGTGCGTAAGGGGCTGGACATCCGCGCCCTGCTGGAAAAGGAAGAGCGTGAGAAGGCAGAGGCCGAAAAGGCAGCCCAAGAAGCCCAGGCAAAGGCAGAGGCTGAGAAGGCTGCCCAGGCAGCGGCCCAGGCAGAGGCAGACAAGAAGGCGGCAGAGGAGGCAGCCCAGCTTCGTCTGCGTGAGAACATCGCCCGCCAGACCGAGCTGCTGGAGCAGATCGCAAGCAAAATGAAATAATGCGATAAAGAAAAAGAACCGTGCCTCGGCACGGTTCTTTTATATTTGCAGTGATTACAGATCCAGCTTTTGGTCGCCGGGCTTTACCCAGCCGATGCGGGTCATGAGGAAATGCACGCCCAGAGAAATAGCGGCGGGCAGGATAAAGCACAGAAGGGCGATGCCCCACCACATGAGGGGGGAGTTATGGGTGGAGGTGATGATGCCGAAGG
>JAZORW010000209.1:0-9279 GCA_045656805.1 Eubacteriales bacterium
CATGGCGGCAAGGTGCCCGCCCACGTCCTTCTGCACGATGAAGGGGGTATCGTTCCTCCCGCTCATATGCCATGGGGAATGAAAGTCAAAGCCGTAGAGCACCCTGTGGCTATCCACGTACTCTCGAATGGCAGCCACAGAAGGATATACCGATGGCTCGCCCCCCCGATAATCCTGGTTGTGGCCGCCGAAGGGGCGGCGGGCCTTGCCCTGATCCCCCTCCAGGGTGCCGTCATAATCCACAAAGGGTACGCACATGACTTGCCAGCTACAGGGTAGCTCCCCGGACAGCACCTCCAGCACCCCCTCCAGCACGTAGCTGCCCGTAGACTCACAGCAGTGGTGGCGGGCGGTGAGCAGCACGCACTTCTCGCCCTCTCCCAATAGGGTATAGGGCACCTCTCTGCCGCCGCGAGAGGTACACAAGGTCTTTACCTCCAGCCCCTGTCCTTTAGCAAAGGTGAAAAATCTGTCCGGGTGGTAGAGAGTATGGTGGGCGAAGTACACCCTGTCTTCTTCGGGGCCAAAGGTGTAGGTAAAGCTATCGCCGCCGTTTTCCTCCACCCTCTTCTCTCCCAGCCAGTGCCACTCCTTCAGGTCATGGCTGACGGCGGGTCCGAAATAGCCCACCCTGTTCCTTTGCATATGGAAGGTCAGGGTCCTGCCCTGCGCCCCCTCCAGGCAGAATGCCCAGTAAAACCACTCGTCGCTGTCACGCAGCTCGTTGTGCAGGTATACGTGATCTCCCTCCCACTTTTCAAGGGAAATATTTCCGCCTACAAACTCTTTGTGAAGTCGCATGTCTGCCTCCTTCCTCTTTTTCTCCATTATACCACTCTCTTCCCCTATCTTTCAAGGGATTTCTCTTGCATCCGAAGGGCAAATATGATATACTTTCCTTAGTAATTTCAGGAGATTCACTCTATGAAGACCATCATTGCCAGCGACTTTGACAGGACCCTCGCCTTTGAGGGGAAGGTCAGCCCCCAGAATAGGGATGCCGTCGCCGCCTTTCGCCGGGCGGGCGGTCTTTTTGGCGTAGTGACAGGCCGTCACTGGAGCCTGGCACTGCCTGTACTGCGGGACGTAGGTACCCCCATTGACTTTCTCATTTGCTGTACCGGCGGTGTCATACTGGACGGGGAAGGCAACGTGCTGTCCTGCCATGAGGCACCCTGCGACCTGATCCCCGGTGCCATCAAGATGGCTAAGGAAACAGGGGCACATTTCTTTGGCGTGACGGACAAGACCCAGGTCTACATGGCAGACCTGTCAGAGGGCATACTGCCCCAGGCGGACAGTCTTACGTCCTACACCCATTGCAACTGCGGCTTCCATACCCTGGAGGATGCCGAAAAATTCGTTTCCCGAGTCAAGGCGGCCTACGGCGACGGCTTCTCCGCCTATCAAAACGTGACCACCGTGGATATGCCCCCGCCGGGCATCTCTAAGGTAACCGGCATTTACGAATACGCTTCTCTCATAGGGGCAGACCGTATCCTCACCGTGGGGGATAACGTCAACGACCTGTCCATGATAGAGGAGTTTGAATCCTACGCCGTAGCCAATGCGGTGCCCGCCGTGAAGGCCGCTGCCAAGCATCAGTGCCAGGGCGTGTGGGATATGATAGAGCAGGTGCTATCCCAGATGTAAATAAAAAGGAACAGACCGCAGGTCTGTTCCTTTTGTATTTATGCTCCCCAATGGACGGTGGCTTTACAGTTACCCAGCCAGTTAGAGTCCCAGCCCTCGGGCATACTCTCTGCCTCACAGTAAATGTCTGTCAGATTCCAACAGCAATAAAAGACATTTTCTCCCATCACCTCTACTCCCTTGGGTATCGTAATGGAGGTCAGTCCACTATGTGCAAAAGCGGCTTCTCCAATGGCGTTCAATTTGGAGAAACGGGAAAACTCCACCGTTTCCAGGTTTTCACAGCCGTAGAAAGCAAACATCAATATCCGCTTATAGCTGCGGGGCACTACCAGCTCCTCAATTTCCAAGTTCCCCTCAAAGGCTTGTACTCCCACTGCGGCGACCCAAGCCCCCTCATACCGTGAGGGCAGCTCATACCGGGTAATCGCCGTCTGATTTTCTCCATTTAAAGAGCTAAGGTCTACCCCACTCAGCACGTAGGTCTTTCCGTTCCCCGACTTTTCAAAGAGGAAAGCATCCCACAGGGGATTGTTTTTGTCCCGCCTTGCAATCACACCTAAATTGATCAACATACTCAGGGCAAGCACAACGCACACGCCCATAATGACTAATCCAACAATTCCGCCTGTCTTTAACAGAACGCTCTTTTTCATAGTTGCTTCCTTTCTTTTTCAGTATATGGACGTATACTCCACACGCTTACTCTGTTTCCTCTTCCTCCTCAGGCTCGATCTTCTTGATAACGGGGATAAAGGAGCTAATCGTAACAGTATAGCTGCACTTTACGCATCTGCGTTTATTTAAGCCTATGCTTTCGTAAATATGTCCCTCATTTATCTTTGCTTCACAATAACAAAAATAATAGTGATACAGTTGTCTATTTGGATCAGACGGGATGGGAAGGAGTATCTCACTCCACTGTTCATGCTGATGTGTCGACAATTGGCAGGAGCAAACATACGTCGGTTCCTGGTCCTCTATTGGATGTCCATCTCCATCTACCACTGTTACTTTATGGTTGTTATTATGGATATGTTCCACAGCATCAGAAACGGGCTTCAGCACGGAATAGGCATAAATCTTTGCATTTTGTCCGGTTCCCAAAGCATCCACGTCCATATGCGCGTAGTCATCTCCGTTTTCAGAATAACCAGGCCATCCTGTATGAGCATAGATTATATTTCTGCCGGTTTCGCTATCGTATTCGTAATCATAGGCAACGAGAGCATGCCTTGCCCTTCCCGTTGCTTCTTCATCCTCGAAAAAATTCATTCCCGACAACCCACGTATAGGATTTATGGTATTCTCATAATCTGCACAGATAAGCACCGGATATCCTTGCTGAATATATCCAATCACTGCCTCTCGAACCTCAGAATCATCCCAATAACTCATAAGACCCCGATTAACTACCGATGTGATCTCCCAATCGGTCGCAGAAAACGATTCTACTTCATTGTCTCTAATTTGAAGGTACTCGCGAAGAAGATCCGCCTGATCTCCGGGATATAAACCAAAATAGTACTCTCCCTCTTCAATGTCTGCCTCGACATTATGATATTCCTCTCCCAGAGAGAGCAAATATCCATGAAAGGAAGGGGGATTATGATTGTAAATAGCTTGACAATACTCGTAATAATCCTCATACGCTAAAGCATCCCAAGCCGTGCCGGGAGCGAGAAAATAAGCAAGATCCCCTGCTTCTGTAACCTCAATTTCTCCATCCAATACGTAATCATCATCTATTAAATTATTGTCCCAAAAACTGTCGTAATATAAAAGCACCATTCCAAGGGCGATATATCCGCAGCTTCCGTGTTTATTGTATCCAAAGTCCTCAAGGTTACGGAAAAACATTTCCATATATGACGGTGTCTGTGTTTGCTCCGATGTGCCTCCTTCCGCATGGGTGTGGAGTGGGCCAATGACCACAACCGAGAATGAGCACACAATCAGAATGCATAGCATGGCGGAAATCAATCTTTGTACGTGTTTCATAGGTTACCTCTCCTTACAATTATATAGTGTATTCGAACAGGCACCTTTGTTCCTGTTCATTCTTATTTAATCACACCTTCATTTGTCTGTCAAGGAATTTTTTGGCAATTCTCATTAAAAAAATAATATGTTGCATCGAATAAACAACGTTTTTTCTTCTTATTTGTTCATTTCAAACAATAAAGGGAACAGGCGTGGGCCTGTTCCCTCTTCATTCTTGGTTTCTCAGAATACCATCTTGCTTTCCAGGTAGGCACGCACCTCGGAGATGGGCATACGCACCTGCTCCATGGTGTCACGGTCACGGACGGTAACGCAGCCGTCCTTTTCCTTGGTATCAAAGTCGTAGGTAATGCAGTAGGGGGTACCGATCTCGTCCTGACGGCGGTAACGCTTACCGATAGAGCCTGCCTCGTCGAACTCCACGTTCATATACTTCGCCAGCTCATCGTACAGCTCTATGGCGTCGGCGGACAGCTTCTTGGACAGGGGCAGCACAGCCGCCTTTACAGGAGCCAGGGCAGGATGCAGGCGGAGAACCACACGCACGTCGCCCTCGGAGATCTCCTCCTCGTCGTAAGCGTCGACCAGGAATGCCAGTGCCACACGGTCAGCACCCAGAGAGGGCTCTACCACGTAGGGCACGTACTTCTCGTTGGTTTCGGGGTCGAAATACTCCATGCTCTCCCCGGAGGTGTTCTGGTGCTGGGTCAGGTCGTAATCGGTACGGTCTGCAATGCCCCACAGCTCACCCCAACCGAAGGGGAACAGGAATTCAATGTCGGTGGTTGCCTTGGAATAGAAGCACAGCTCCTCGGGATCATGGTCACGCAGACGCATGTTCTCTTCACGCATACCCAAAGACAGCAGGAAATCACGGCAGTAGTTTCTCCAGTAGGTGAACCACTCCAGGTCGGTGCCGGGCTTGCAGAAGAACTCCAGCTCCATCTGCTCAAACTCACGGGTACGGAATACGAAGTTACCGGGGGTGATCTCGTTACGGAAGGACTTACCGATCTGACCTACGCCGAAGGGCATCTTACGGCGGGTGGTACGGGCTACGTTCTTAAAGTTCACGAAAATGCCCTGTGCCGTCTCGGGACGGAGGTATACCGTATTGGTAGAATCCTCGGTAACACCGATGAAGGTCTTAAACATCAGATTAAACTTACGAATACCCGTGAAGTCAAGAGAGCCGCAGGCAGGGCATGCGATCTTATGCTCCTTAATATAGTTATACATCTCCTCGTCAGACCAACCTGCGGGGTTGTCAGATAAGGAATTCTGGAAGGCGTAGTCCTCAATCAGCTTGTCCGCACGGTGTCTGGCACGGCACACCTTACAGTCCATCAGGGGGTCAGAGAAGCCACCCAGATGTCCGGAGGCCACCCAGGTCTGGGGATTCATGATAATGGCAGAGTCCAGACCTACGTTATAGCGGTTTTCCTGCACGAACTTCTTCCACCAGGCACGCTTTACGTTGTTCTTGAACTCTACGCCCAGGGGGCCGTAATCCCAAGAGTTGGACAGACCGCCGTAGATCTCAGAGCCTGCGAATACGAAGCCTCTGTTCTTACAGAGGGCAACGATTTTTTCCATTGTTTTCTTGTTGTTTTCCATACCGATATATCTCCAATCTTTCTTATCAAACGGTTGTTTTCAGTATCCCACCCTCATGGGATAGGGGCAGGACGTCCAGGAGCTGTCCCTGGTGATAGCCCTCTCTGTGGGCGACGGTTGCCTCTAAAAACTCGTCGGTGTGACCCTGCCACACGTCCCCCTGCCTTGTTTCAAGGAGGAGCCTGAGGGGCGTCTGTTTTTGGACGTATTCATCCAGAATCTCACCCTGAATTTTCTCCACCACCTGTGTCAGGCGATGGCTTCTTTCGGTTTTCTCGCTTTCCTCCACCTGTCCCTCATAGGTAGCGGCGGGGGTGCCGGGTCTCCTGGAATAGGTAAACACGTGGGCAGATAAGAACCTGGCACGTCTGGCGAAGTCCAGAGTTTCGAGAAACAGCTCTTCACTCTCCCCTGGGAAGCCCACCAAAAGGTCGGTGGTAAACTGCACCCCCGGCATAGAGGAGCGAAGCCGCTCCATGGCGGACAGAGCCATGGCGGTGTTATACCGCCGCTTCATGCCACGCAGCACACTGTCAGAGCCACTCTGCATGCTGAGATGGAAGTGAGGCACGGGGGTGGTCAGACGGGATAGCCGTGTGACGAAGTCCTCGGTCATCACGCAGGGGGTCAGAGACCCCAGCCGTACACGCAAATGGGGGAAACGCCTGTCTATCTCCTCCAGTAGGTCTATCAGGCGATAGCCCTGAAGATCCACCCCGTAGGAGGCAGTCTCAATGCCTGTCAGCACCACCTCTTGGGTGCCGCCCCGGCACAGCCCCTCTATTTCCTCTATTACCTCCCGAGGGGGCTTGGAACGCACCTCACCCCTGGCGTAGGGAATGATACAGTAGGTACAACGGCATTCACAGCCGTCCTCAATTTTCACGTAGGCACGGGTCCTGGGGCTGCTGTGGATGCACATGCTCTCAAAGGGTTCCCCCTCAAGCGGGGTTACCTCCACCCGTTCCGGCAGTTCTTCTCCTGCCAGCAGTTGGCAAGCCTTGTCCACCAGACCCAGCTTATGGGCGGTACCGCACACGTAGGATACCCCGGGGATATTTGCAACTGCCTCGGGGGATACCTGGGAATAACAGCCCGTGACCAAAATCCGGGCATGGGGATTTTTCTTTTGCAAACGGCGAATGACCTGACGGCACTTTCTGTCCGCCTCTGCCGTTACGGTACAGGTGTTGACCACGTATACGTCACACACCTGGTTGGGGGACACCACGTCGAAGCCACGCTCTGCAAACGCCTCTGCGATCGCCTGGGTTTCGTATTGGGACACCTTGCAGCCCAAGGTGTAAAGACCCACTTGCTTTCTCACGGCTTTCCCTCCCCCACTGATACTCTTGTATTGTACCACACCCCCCGCCTTTTGTAAAGTCCCGACCCACAAATATTCCCTCTTATAGAGGGAAGGGGGGGATATTTTCCAAAAAACACTTGACAAGCCCCTCTATTTTATATATAATAGTTTACGTTGTGAATACGCTATAACCTGCGATGCCGGCGGGCATCGACGAAAAAGAGGAGGTGCCACTGTGAAAAGAACTTACCAGCCTAAGAAAAGACAGAGAAGCAAGGAACACGGCTTCCGCAAGAGAATGGCAACTGCCAACGGCAGAAAAGTATTGAAGAGAAGACGCGCCAAGGGTAGAGCGAGACTCACCTACTAATACAAACAGCCAACACCCCGATAAGTCACCCTGGCTTTATCGGGGATTTTTATTAACAAATCATTTTCTGGGGAGGGATTACGAATCTATGAAGTTTACCGCTATTCGTGAAAACCACCTGTATCAGAAGGCGTATTCCAAGGGAAAACGGTTTGTTACCCCCTCGGTGGTAGTGTACGTGCTACCCGACAGGGCCAAGGAAAGACTGAGAAGGTCTCACCCCTTAAAAATTACGGTAAACAGAATTGGCCTTACGGTTACTAAGAAGCTGGGCGGTGCTGTGGTTCGTACCCGCACTCGCCGCATCCTGCGTGAGGCCTACCGTCAGCTTGATAAAGAGTACGGCATTCGAGAGGGCTATCTCGTGGTTCTCTCTGCCCGCCACGCCGCCACCACCATGAAATCCACTGAACTGGCAGAAGATATGAAAATTGCCTTCAGCCGTCTGGATATGCTGAAGCGGCGATGAAGCATCTTTTTATAGGAATTATCAAGCTATATAAGCACTGCATCTCTCCACTGAAACCGCCTTGCTGCAGGTTTTATCCGACCTGCTCATCCTATGCCCTGGAGGCTTTTCAAAACCGAGGTTTCTTTGTGGCACTCTCCCTCAGCGTATGGCGTGTCCTACGCTGTAATCCCTTTGGCCGCGGGGGGTACGACCCTGTTCCCCTGAGGCGTAGTCGGGTGCCAAAAAGTGTAATTCAATGCAAGATAGACCGTGGTAGATGCCAAGAAAAAGAAATGGATGAATCACATGATGTTAACTATGGAATTCAGTAGCTTTTGGGATATTATTGCAATTCCCTTTGGCTATATCATGCAGGGATTCAACTTTATTTGTGGAGGAAACTACGTCCTCTCCCTGTTCCTTTTCGCATTGGTGGTTAAGGTTCTGACCCTGCCCCTCTCCATTAAGCAGCAGAAGAATATGATCAAGGGTGCGGCACTCCGCCCCAAGATGATGCTGATCGAGAAGAAGTACGCAGGTCGCCGTGATCAGCCCACCCTGCAAAAGAAGCAGCAGGAGATGATGGAGCTTCAGCAGAGAGAGGGCTACTCCCCTCTGGCAGGATGCCTGCCCCTGCTGATCCAGTTCCCCATCCTCATTGCCCTGTACCGCATTATCCGCATGCCCCTGAAATACGTCTGCAACCTGAAGGATCAGGTAATCGTAGACCTGTTTAACAACCACAAAAGCCTCCTTCCCGACGGTGACAAGCTTGAAGTGGTTGAAAAGCTGAAGAGGATCCCCTCCTACTCTCAGATCGATATGGTGAGCCTGTACAATCGGGACTCCTCCCTCATCGAGGGTATTCTGGATCCTGAGAAGCTGCCCAACTTCAACCTGTTCGGTCGCCTGAACCTGGGTGTGAAGCCCTCCTTCTCCCCTGAGGAGCCTATACTTTGGTGGCTGATCCTCATTCCCGTTTTGTGCTGTGCCCTGTCTTACCTATCCATGTGGATCGGTCGTAAGGTGAACAAGAACAGCCTTGAGAACGTTCAGCAGTCCGATCCCTCTCAGCGTGCATCCAGCATGATGATGAATCTGACCATGCCCCTGATGTCCCTGTGGATCGCATTTATCGCCCCTGCCGCCGTAGGTATTTACTGGATCTATACCTCTCTTCTGGGCATTCTGCAGACCCTGCTACTGGCAAAGATCATGCCCCTGCCCCAGTATACTGAAGAGGAGATCCGCACCATTCAGCGTGCCATGAAGGAGCAAAAGCAGGAGCGCAACGTCGTAGGTCGCAGCGTAGATGCGAATGGGAAGCCTAAGTCCCTTCACTATGCCGACGACGAGGACGAATACTAATTTCCCATTACAATTTTAAGGAAGAAGCTTTATGAAGAAAGAAGTTATTGCATCCGGCAAAAGCCTGGATGAAGCAAAGGAAAGTGCCCGTCTTGCCCTGGGCGCCGGCGAGCTGGACGACGTAGTTTTCGAGATCGTAGACCTGGGCTCTAAGGGTATTCTCTTCGGTATCGGTGCGAAGCCCACTAAGGTAAAGGCATATATCGAGCTGCCCGATCCCGAGCCCCGCAGAGACCGCCGCCGCAAAGATAAGGCAGAGGGTCAGCCCCGCCGTGAAAAGAATCATACCTCCCGTGAGGATAAGGCTCCTGCCCCTGCAAAGGATGAGACCCCCCGCAGTGTCGTTATCCCCGAGGAGAATCTGAAGTTTGAGCACGTTGACGCCGCCCCCGGTGACGACTGTGCCCTGGACTTTATTAACACCCTGATCTCCGACCTGGATCTGGAGGGCGTAGAGGCTGAGCTTCTCCGCTGTGACGACGGCACCCGCCGCGTCAGCATCAAGGG
>JAZORW010000210.1:0-2537 GCA_045656805.1 Eubacteriales bacterium
GTTGTGGGTGAAAATGAAATGTTGAACGGTACTCTGACGGTCAACGACCGCAAGAATGAAAAGCCCTATACCATGGCTGAGGCTGATTTCTTCGAGAAGCTGGCTCTGGAGATTGCTAACCGCACGAAATAATTTTTCACGTCCCCGCTTCACTGCGGGGACGTATTTTGAAAGGTGAAAACTATGATCAAGGTCGTTGCCTTTGATTTTGACGGCACCCTGGCAGACACTCTGCCCCTATGTGTAAAGGCGTTCCAAACCGCCCTGGAGCCCAGACTGGGTCGCATCATCACCCTGGATGAGGTAGGTGCAGTCTGTGGTGTAAACGAGCGAGGAATGGTGCGTCTATGTGCCCCTGACTACGAGGATGAGGGCACGCAGGCATATCTAAAATACTACGATGCGTTTCACGACCTCTGTCCCGCACCCTTTCCCGGTGTGAAGGAGGCTCTTGGAAAGCTAAAGAGACACGGCATCGCCATCGCCCTGATCACGGGTAAGGGAGCAGAAAGCTGTCAGATTTCTCTTGTAAAATACGGCATGGAGGATCTTTTCTCTTATGTTTTCACCGGGGATGAGGTAAAGAACGTCAAGGCAGAAAACCTAACGAAGCTGCTGCTTGAAAGTGGCTCTCGCCCGGAAGAATGCCTGTACGTTGGGGATGCAGTTTCCGACGTAACGGAATCCGGAAAAGTCGGGATAAAATGCCTGTCTGCTACTTGGGCCACCCTCATTGATGTGGAGGGGCTGAAGGCTATCAACCGTGATCTTCTTTCCTCCTCCGTCGACGGTGTAATTGACTATATTCTTTCTCTTTAAAATATCAAAGAGGAGCCTGAAAATCAGGCTCCTTTTCTATTTCTTCTCGGCACGAAGGCACATCGCACAGATCCACCGATCCTTTTGCCCATACGGGATAAAACAAGAAAGAGGAAAGCACCGAACCCTCCCACCATTAAATCCCGCATGGTGTCTGTCAAACCAATATCCAGGTACCCCGCCTGCCCTACGGGGGTTCCATCCACCGTCACCTGCCCGACGTTTCTCAGCACCGTCCGCCCTTCCCCGAGGGCGGAGGAAACAAGGTTAGGCAAAAACACGTCCTTTTGCATATCTGTCAGAAACGCTCTGTCAGAAAAGAACTCTAAAAACTCCCAGAGGCACCCCAGTGACAGGGCAAAGCAAAGGGCTAACCACCCCTGCCATCTTCTCTCTGCACCTGCCACCAGAGAACAGCCAAAGGCACAAAAAAGAAAGCCGCTGATCAGGTGTAACCAATCGTCCCACAGGGGAATCCTCTCATAAAAATGCCACACCTCCCCCAGCACAAGGCAGGCAAAAAGAAAGAGTACGGTTATTCCCTCCATGGCGGTAGTGAGTCGCACGTCAAACATTCTCTCCACCAAATAGGGCACCCCAAGGCAGACTAAACCCAAAAGCCCCTGTAGCACCTTTCCCCACACACCGTGCAGGGCAAAGACTATCACCACCGCTAAGGTCACCGATGCAGTCACCAAATATAGACCTTTTATAAAAATACTCTTTGATTTCTCCAAAAGACCCCGCTCCCTACGCTTTTTAATAGTTTTTGCTTTATCCATACTTTTATGAAAAGAGCATGGTGGGAAGTGATGGCAAAGAAAAAAGGTGCAACCAGCGTTGCACCTTTTGATTTTTGACTCTCTTAGGCCTTGCCAACAGAGCCGAACAGCTCCATCTTTTCCTTGACAGTTGCCTTGATTGCCTCTACGCCGGGAGCCAGCAGCTTTCTGGGGTCAAAGCCCTTACCGGAAAGATCCTTGCCCTCTTCGATGTACTTACGGGTAGCAGCAGCGAATGCCAGCTGGCACTCAGTGTTTACGTTGATCTTAGCAACGCCCAGGGAGATTGCCTTCTTGATCATTTCCTCGGGGATACCGGTACCGCCGTGGAGAACCAGGGGCATGGTGCCGGTCTTCTGCTGTACAGCGTCCAGAGTATCGAAGGAAAGGCCCTGCCAGTTTGCGGGATACTTACCGTGAATGTTACCGATACCGGCAGCCAGCATGGTGACACCCAGATCAGCGATCATCTTGCACTCGTTGGGGTCAGCACATTCGCCTGCGCCGATTACGCCATCCTCTTCACCGCCGATAGAGCCAACCTCAGCCTCCAGGGACAGACCCTTTTCAGCACAAACCTTTACCAGCTCGCTGGTCTTGGCTACGTTCTCGTCGATGGGATAGTGAGAGCCGTCGAACATGATGGAGGAGAAACCTGCATCAATGCACTTGTAGCAGGCCTCGTAGGAACCGTGGTCCAGGTGCAGAGCTACGGGAACGGTGATACCCAGTTCCTCGATCATAGCCTTTACCATATCGGCAACGGTCTTAAAGCCGCACATGTACTTACCTGCGCCCTCAGAAACACCCAGAATTACAGGAGAAGAAAGCTCCTGGGCAGTCTGAAGAATACTCTTGGTCCATTCCAGATTGTTAATGTTGAACTGACCTACGGCATACTTACCGGCCTTTGCTTTGGTCAGCATTTCCTTTGCG